>NZ_JBMYBT010000138.1:0-24173 GCF_053993635.1 Desulfothermus sp.
TTCTTCTCTTCATACAAAATTCCTCCCAAAGTTTGTTTCCAAGATTAAATTTTAACTCTTTTTCACCCCTCACTCAACTCCTAACTCTACCTTCAAAACGTGTCCAACTTTTTTGGGAGCAATATAAATTCCCCACCAAGTATGTGCTAATAAGTTAGTTTTTTTTGAAGATGCTGTTTTAACCAAACTAATATACACCATACCCATAGATATTAACATACCCAACTTAGAAAATTCGTTAAAACTTCTTTTATTAGCAAAAAACAGATATTGAAGACCTGTTGTCCACAACCATTTAGAAGGTGTTAAACTATTCCAGTTTTTTGTTATTCCAGAAGCTATGGCCAAAGAGCAGCCAGTTTGCACTCCTCTAGCCAAACTATCAGCCAAAATAACATCTACTCTTACATTTTCTTTTTTGATAAATTTTTCCCTAAAACAAAACATCCCCTATTCCTGTACCTATCAATACTGTTTTTAATATCTTAGAAACTGTGAACCTTTGTTGTTTGACACAAGGATGGTAAACCGTTTGATACAGTAAGGACATAATTTACCCCTTTATAAGTTTTGTAAAATATTAAGCCACCTCTTCAACTAAAATATTGTCTAAAAGTTCTGGAAATAAATGTAAATGGACAGATTTAGAGTAAAGGACAAATCGTGTCTTTTTTTCAAATTCTACAGGCTTTACTGTTATGTTTAATAAATCATTTGTGTGGATTGAAGGCGAATGGGCGGTATTTTTATTGAAGCGACCTATGGACAAATATTAGAGCTTGTTTGCGAGTGGAGCTAAAAAAAGTTGCACCAGTCGGCGAAGCCGACCTTGCAACTTTTAGCGGAGCGAGCATTACAAGCTCTTATATGAAGTTCATCCTGGAGCGGAAATAAAAATACCGCCCATTCGCCCTGTTGAGTTATTAACCCATCAACTTACTATTAAGAATTTTTAAATTTCTTTTTGGTGTTAATAAACTATTCTTATTGACTATTTATTTTTTGATATTACTTTATATTATGAATCCATTGAGAAATTGATTAAAATAGTGTAAAATAAGCGGAAAAAACCGCTTATTTTTTTGTGCTTACTTATTTGCTTAACCCAAGACCTATTATCCCGGATTATAAATACCAATGGCTCTTAAAATATAGAATAGTTAGTATAAATAGAGGAGGGCGAATTAGAAATGGCTGTTAAATATAAGGATTACTATAAAATTTTAGGTGTTCCAAGGAACGCAACCCAGGAAGAGATAAATAAGGCCTTTAAAAAATTGGCCAAAAAATATCATCCAGACTTTAATCCAAACAATAAAGAAGCTGAAGAAAAATTCAAGGAAATAAACGAAGCCTATGAGGTTTTAAAGGACCCTGAAAAACGTAAAAGATACGACATGCTTGGTGCCGATTGGGAGCATGGCCAGAATTTTGAGCCTCCACCAGGATTTGAAAATGTCCGGTTTCATTTTAGTACAAGCGGTGGCGAAGGTTTTGAAGGATTTAGTGATTTTTTTGACCTCATTTTTGGTGATGTCTTTGGCGGGTCCCGGGGTGGTAGATTTAGAAGCTCCTCCAGAAAATCCAGATTTGCAGGTAATCCCTTTTCTGAATCTGGCCAATTTTATGGAAATGACTTTTTTGATCAAGCTAACGTCAAAGGTGCAGATTCAGAGGCAGAAATTGAACTAACACTAGAAGATGCATATAAAGGCGGAAAAAAGACAATTACCCTATCTGATGGGGCTTCATCAAAGGTGCTTACTGTAAATATTCCCCCTGGGGTTAGTGAAGGATCAAAGATTCGTCTGGCTGGTCAGGGACAAGTAGGACCTGGGGGAGCTAGAGGAGATTTATATCTTAAAGTAAAATTACTTCCCCATCATTTGTTTAAGGTTGAAGGAAATAACGTAATTTTAGACCTTCCCTTAACTCCCTGGGAGGCAGCTTTGGGATGTTCTGTGTCTATCCCTACTTTAGACGGTAGGGTTGAATTAAAGGTGCCTCCAGGCACAAGCAGTGGTCAGAAGCTGAGGCTAAAAGGGAAAGGCCTTGGTAGGGGAGCAAAAAAGGGAGACTTTTTTGCGAGAGTCCAGATTAAAGTACCAAAGAATTTGAGTCCCAGAGAAAGGGAGCTTTTTGAAGAACTAAAAAAAATATCAAGTTTTAATCCAAGAAATTTTTAAAAATTAAATAATTAAAAAGGAGGAAATTATTATGGATCTAAATAAATTTACACAAAAATCAAGAGAAGCATTATCTGATGCACAAAACATTGCTATCAAGCATAATAATCAACAGGTAGATGTTGAACATTTGGCATATGCACTGGTTTCTCAGGAAGATGGCTTGATACCCAGGGTTTTGGAAAGGGGAAATATTGATCCAAATGCCTATAAGGATTCCATTGAAAGGGAAATCCAAAATCTACCTAAGGTCATGGGACCTGGCGCCCAGCCAGGACAGATCTATGTAACCCAAAGATTAAATGATGTACTAGTTCGTGCCCAGGACTTAGCAAAAAAGATGCAGGACGAATACGTCAGTGTAGAACATATATTCATGTGTATATTAGATGAAAATCCTTCTACTCCAATTGGGAGAGTAAATCAGATATTTAAATTGGATAAAGATAAATTCTTATCCCTCTTAATTGAAGTGAGGGGCCATCAAAAGGTGACATCTGATAATCCCGAGGCAACCTATGAGGCCTTGCAAAAATATGGACGGGATTTAGTGGAAGAGGCAAGGCGTGGAAAATTGGATCCTGTTATTGGTAGGGATAGTGAGATTAGACGGGTAATTAGGATCTTGAGCAGGCGGACTAAAAATAATCCTGTCTTAATTGGTGAAGCAGGTGTTGGTAAGACAGCAATAGTAGAGGGCCTTGCCCAGAGAATAGTAAAACAAGATGTTCCTGAAGGATTAAAAGATAAGACCATATATGCCTTAGATATGGGAGCATTAATTGCTGGAGCCAAATTCAGAGGTGAATTTGAAGAGAGACTTAAGGCTGTATTAAAAGAAATTCAGGAATCTGAGGGCAGGATTATTCTATTTATTGATGAGCTCCATACAATAGTTGGTGCTGGTAGGGCAGAAGGTGCAATGGATGCTGGAAATATTCTAAAACCCATGTTGGCAAGGGGTGAACTTCATTGTATTGGTGCAACTACCTTAGATGAATACAGAAAATACATTGAAAAAGATCCAGCCTTAGAGAGGAGATTCCAACCTGTCATTGTTGATGAACCCTCAGTTGAGGATACAATTTCCATTTTGAGGGGACTTAAAGAGAGGTTTGAAGTACACCACGGAGTTAGGATAAGCGACAGTGCCCTTGTTACCGCTGCAACTCTCTCACATAGGTACATCTCTGATAGACATCTGCCCGATAAGGCCATTGATTTAATTGATGAGGCAGCAGCAAAAATAAGGACAGAAATTGATTCCATGCCAACGGAATTGGACGAGATAAATAGAAAGATTATGCAGCTGGAGATAGAGAGAGAGGCGCTTAAAAAGGAAAAAGACGAGGCATCTAAGGAGAGGCTAGTTAAGTTAGAAGAAGAACTTGCAGAACTCACAAAACTAAGAGATGAGATGCTTGCCCAATGGGAAGAGGAAAAGAAAGAGATCAAAGAGCTTCAACAGCTAAAAGAAGAGCTTGAGCGTGTGAGGTTGGAAATAGAAGAGGCAGAGAGAAATTATGATTTAAACAAGGTGGCTGAGCTGAAATATGGAAAATATACTGAAATTGAAGCAAAAATAAAGGCAAAAGAAGAAGAGCTTGAGAAAAAAGGTAAAAGGAGATTATTGAAAGAAGAGGTTGGACCTGAAGATGTAGCTGAGATTATTTCCAAGTGGACAGGTATTCCTGTGACAAAACTAATGGAAGGTGAAAAAGAAAAACTTTTGAGACTTCCTGATGAGCTGCATAGACGTGTTGTGGGACAGGACGAGGCTGTGCAGGCTGTATCCAATGCAGTCTTAAGGGCAAGGGCTGGCCTAAAGGATCCAAACAGACCTATTGGTTCATTTATGTTCCTAGGACCTACAGGTGTTGGAAAAACTGAATTATGTAAGACCCTGGCTGAAGCCTTGTTTGATACAGAAGACAATATGGTTAGAATAGATATGTCTGAATATATGGAAAAACATACTGTGTCCCGTTTAATTGGAGCTCCTCCAGGATATGTGGGTTATGAAGAGGCAGGACAGCTCACTGAAGCGGTGAGGAGAAAACCTTATTGTGTAGTACTTTTAGATGAGATAGAAAAGGCACATCCTGATGTATTTAATATACTCTTGCAAATATTAGATGATGGTCGACTCACTGATAGTCATGGTAGGACAGTAGATTTTAAAAATACCATAATAATTATGACATCAAATTTAGGATCCAATTATCTACTTGAAGGTATAACTGAAACTGGTGAGCTAAAACCAGGGGTAAAAGAGCAGGTATTTGCCCAATTAAAGTCCCACTTCAGACCTGAATTCTTGAACAGGATTGATGAGATTGTCTTGTTTAAACCTCTTATGTTAGAAGAGATCAAAAAGGTTGTGGATCTACTTGTTGAGAGGATCAGAAACAGACTACAAGAAAGGAAGATTGGCCTTGAGTTAACAGAGAGAGCCAGGGAATTTATAGCAAGGGAGGCCTATGATCCAGTTTACGGCGCGAGACCTTTAAGAAGATACCTACAGACAAAGGTGGAAACAGAGATTGCCAAGATGATAATTGCAGGAAAGGTAATGGAAGGTCATAAAGTTATAATAGACGTTGAAAATGGTGCATTGGTTTTTAAGGTAAATTAATAAGACAATAAAAAGTTTCCTTGGAATTAGCCTAGGTTTGTCAAATGGCAAATCTAGGCTAATTTTTTTTAACTAGACTACGTTATTGTTTTCTCACCAGAAAGTGAATAAAGAAAGGTGTGCCTATAATAGAACTTATCACACCAATTGGTATTTCTGTTGGAGCAAGCATTATCCTTGAGATTAAATCACAAAGAACCAAAAAACTACCCCCTAAGAAAAGCGATCCCCAGAATATGTATTTGTTATTCGCCCCAACTATCAATCTCACCACATGTGGAATAATAAGTCCAACTAGGCATATTGGACCAGTTACACTAACAATTGCCCCAATTATCAGTGATGACGAAGAAATAAAAATAAAGTAATAAAAAGTTACGTTTATGCCCCTGGTAAAGGCAATGTCGTCTCCCATTGCGATCAGATTAAGTTTTGAGAGATTTAAAAGTACGATCAATATTCCAATAATAAACATAGGCAATATCTTTTTAATGTCAGAAAACCCCAAAATATCAATTGAACCAATAAGCCAATGGAGTATTTCCCTGGTCTGGGTAAAATTTGCAAGATATTGACATAGTATAATGAGACCAAGAAACATTAGATTTAATGCAAATCCTGCCATAATTAGTAAATGGGTATCAATAGCAAAAGTATTTTTTTGGGAGATAAAATAAATAATATAAATTGTAAATATTGCCCCTAAAAAAGAAAAAATAGATGAAATTGATATAAAAGTGCAAGTCAATGAATCTATACCCAGAAGAATAGTTAAAACTGCACCAAAAGAAGCTCCGCTGGATACACCCAAAACAAAAGGAGAAGATAGAGGATTTTTAAAAACTGACTGAAAAACCATTCCACAAATAGCAAGTCCTCCCCCTGCCATTACGCACAAGATTACCCTTGGAATCCTTATTGTAAATAATATGTTTGCTTCCACGCTTTCCAAATTTTCAAGTGCATAGGTTAGATCGATGTGTTGGCTTCCCACTACTATTCCACCTAGAATGGTACAGATAAAAAAAATACATAATAAAAAAATCTTACCTTTTATTATAGTTTGGGTAAGTTCATGTTCTTCAAAATTCATATTTAATACCAGTACTAAAGATTTTTTATTAAATTTCATTTGGATTATTGTATATATTTTGAGGGAACACAATGTGAAAACTTGTTATCTTTCCAGGAGAGCTGTGTACATAAATGCGTCCCCCATAGAGCCTAACTAACCTTTTTACTAAAAATAGGCCAATTCCATTTCCTTTTTTGGATTTTGTGGTGAGAAACGGTATGAATATTTTTTGTAAATCTTCTTCCTTTATCCCTGGACCATTGTCTTCTAATTGAATAAAAAGTCTATTTTTTCTTATAAAACTCCTGACTGTAATTGTTCTTTCCTTATTGGGATTATTGTCATGTTTAAAAGCATCTACGCTATTTAAAATTAGATTTTCTAAAATGGAATGTAAATGATCCTTATTTATTTGTAAAATAAAATTATCTTCTACTTCTATGTTAAATTTAATTTTGTTATTTTTCAAAATTTCAAAATTTGATTCATATATATCTAGTAATACCTCATTTAAATTTATTGTATTGAGAGTGTCTTTATTTAATTTTGTGTAATTATCTATAAAATTAGCTAATGAAAGAATTCTATTAATTCCAGCGAGACACATATTAATTTGTCTTTTTAGTTTTAATAACAACGAATTATTATATATCATTTTAATTATATCTTCATACAATGACCTGTCAATTTTTTCCTCTATTAATGATTTCCTTATTCGTTCCATACTGTCATCAAAATTAGAAGGTATCTCCTGACTTATATTATCAAAAATCATTTTATGATCCTGTATGACATTTTTGATTTCATGAATAAATCCCCCTATTAGATACTTTTCAGAGATCTGTTTATCTTCTTCAATTACAGATATTAATGGTTCTTCGGTTTGCGATAAAATATCAGGCAAGAATATTTTACTATTTTGTGTCTCAAACGCTATAATAGCTGTATCAAATATATCTTCGATAATATCCTCTTTTATTTTATGTGTAGAATCTACTTCATATACTATTTTTCCTTTTTTTAAAAAAAATAATTTATGGCAAAATCTAGTGGCCATGTTGATGTCATGGAAAACCATGACTATGGTCTTTTTATATTTTTTAGTAAGCAAATACAGGGCATTTAATATCCTCCTTTGATAATTTATGTCCAAATTGGATATGGGTTCATCAAGTAACAATATTTCTGGATCTTGAGCAAGACAAATAGCTATGGCAACTCTTTGTAATTCTCCCGAAGATATCTCAGTCAACTTTCTATTGGCGATGTGTTCAATTCCAGTGAGTTCTACTGCTTTTTCAATTGCCTCTCTGTCATGTTTAGATAAGATGTTAAATGGACCTAAGTAAGGAAAACGGCCAGATAAGATAGTTTCATATACAGTAAAAGGAAAGTAGGCAGGGATATGTTGGGGAACGAATCCAATTAGTTTTGCCCGATCCCTGTGTTTGTAATGTGTTAATGGTTTATTGTTTATTAAAATTTTACCAGATTGAGGATGGAGGATGCCAGCTAAGACTTTTAGAAAAGTTGTTTTTCCACTACCATTTGGACCAAGTATTCCTATAATTTCTCCTTTTTGAACATTTAAATTAATATCCTTTAAGACCTCTTTATTATGATATTCAAAATTAATTCTTTCTAATTTTATCATTTTTCTATTTCATCAGCATAAAGACAATTTATAAAATCCCTAGCAATTAATGGAATTCGTGGTCCTGGAATTGTTATATAGGGCTTAGATAACACATAAATTCTTTTATATCTTACTGCATTAATTTTATCCAGTTTAGACCATAATATTAATGATTTATTTGAATCAATACCAAGATTTCTACTAGAAGCTTCAATAATTACATCAGGATTTCTAGCAACAATTTCTTCTAATGATATCCTTTCATAAGGTTTGTCTATATCCTCTAAAATATTTTTGGCTCCACATAATTTTAATATCTCTCCCAAAAAACTTTTATCTGTTGCTGCCCAAACATCCTTTAATCTATTTATTTCTCTATAAACTACTATAAGAACTCTTAGTTTGCACTTTTTATCTACTTTACTTACAACTTTGTTAAGTCCCATTTTGATATTTCTTATCAAAAAATTAGCCTTATTCTCTATGCCAAAAGTTTTTCCTATGGTATAAATAGAATTATAAATATCAGATAAAGAATTGTATGTAACTTCTATATATCTTATATTCATTTTTTGACAAAATGTTTTTAATTTGGAATTTCCTTTTAAAAAAATAATACATGTTGGTTTAATGAGTGCAATTGTCTCTAGGTTAAAGTTGAAATTACCCCCAATCCGGGTTTTGTGTCTTGCTTGTTTTGGATAATTACAAAAATTTGTGACCCCTACCACTTCGTCCCCTAACCCTAGGGCAAAAAGTATTTCAGTGGTAGAAGGGGCAGTTGAAACTATCCTCTCAAAGGCTATGGATGAGCACGGTAACAGAGATAATATGAAGATTATTAGTAAGGTTTTTAAATTCCTCATTATATATCTGTTGTTTTTAAATACCTATAGTAACTATCAATATTATAAACTGCAGCAAGGGGGTTATGTCCAAGTAACCTGTCTTTTACAGCAAGCACTGTGCAGGGAGATTCTGTGTACTTCAAAAACAATGTATCGTGCCCAACACATAGGCCTAAAAGTATATTTAGATCTGTTTTTTCTGAGTTTAAGACCATTGCCTGTAATATGGGATTGCACATAGATTCATATTTTCCAACGGCAATTTTTTGGTCATCTGAAATCCCAATGGTTTCCTTTGGGACAGAGCCCACTTTGCAGATCACTGATACAACCTCAAATCCCAGATTGGAATAGAATTTTTCCACCACCTTGGCTTCATTTCTTAGGCCCACACAAAATGCTATTCCAAGTCGTTTAAAGTTCATTTTTTTTGCATATTCTGCTATTTCTAATATCCTGGGTTTTATTGGGATTACCCTTTCATATCCTTTGTCCCTGTTTCCATATCCTTCTGCTTCTTGTAAGGATGCATTTTGGGCAAGGATATAAACATCTGGTTTTTTGTACTCCAATCTACTTTTTTCAATTAGATCTTTTTTTATTACTGTTGGGCAATTTTTAGGGTGCTTTCCTCCTTTTTCACGCCTGCAAATCCTCTCGGAGACCTCTATTGAACACGTTGCACAATTTGGTTTTAATTCCATTTTCAAACCTCCTTATTTATCAACATGTTAAAATTTTAGACTCTTTTTAGGAACTTAGCAAGGAGTTTTGTGTTTTGAAATTGGTAAATTTTATGTGTTTTTAAAACAGAAATAAGCTCCTCTTCATCTTCAGGAATTTGATCTATTTTTAAATAGTTGCCAATAGTTCCTACACATAGTGGTGAGTGACTATCTGTATTATATACTTCCTTGAGATTCCATTTATCTCTCACATGATTATATAAATCAATTTGTACAGGAACATAGAAGTTATTTTTTGCTCTCTTGTAGCCGGTAAGTAGGATATTAATGGAGTTCATTTCTATTCCATGTATCTGTGAAAAGATCTTGTTTTCGTCAAACTCAATATGATTACTCCACCTAAATAAATGGGCAACAAATATAAAACTCTTTGAGATATCTAGAGAGGGAATATTTAAAAGTTCTTCAAAAGAGATCATAAAGGGTACATTTATTCCTTTATTTTTCGTTATGATCACAAGATCTATGCCTTCTGACAGGGTAACTTCTAGCCCTGCATACAATTTAATCTCAGGAAATTCATTTTGAAGTTCCTTGATTTCCATTTCATTCCATTGTATTTGGTGTTCTGTTATCAAAAGGGCGTCAAGTCCATTTTTTATGGCAAGAATACAAGCATCTTGAGGAGTTAGATGGGAGCAAGGGGAATATCTAGTGGTATGGAGATGTAAGTCAATTATCACAATTCCTCCTTTGTTGTTTTTTGTAAAACTTATTTAAATTAATTAATAAGGGAGCGCAAGAGATGAAAATAGGAAGAAATGACCCATGTCCTTGTGGCAGTGGCTTAAAATATAAAAAGTGTTGTATGAGGAAAGACAAGGCAGCTAGCTCTTTTAAAAATTTAAAGGAACTTTACTGGAAAAAATATAAGATCAGGCTCAAAGAAAAAAAAGATATTTTGGGGATAAAGAGGGCAGGGGAGTTGGTTGTAAAGACCCTGGATATGGTGGAAAAAGAAATCCGCCCTGGGATAACAACTGAATATATCAACACCCTGGTCCACGAGTTCACCATTTCCAATGGTGGTATACCTGCACCTTTAAATTACAATGGATTTCCTAAAAGTGTGTGTGTTTCTGTAAATGAAGTAATATGTCATGGTATCCCTGGTGATAGGGTTCTTAAAGAAGGTGATATAGTAAATGTAGATGTGACTACCAAGTTAAATGGTTATTATGCTGATGCCAATAAGACCTTTTTTGTTGGCAAAGTTTCTGAGGATGCAAAAAAAATTGTCCATGTGGCCAAGGAGTCTTTAAAAAGGGGACTTAGCCAGGTGAAGCCAGGAAATAGTATTGGAGATATTGGGTGGGCGATCCAGCAATACGCAGAAAAGGAGCAGGGATGTTCAGTTGTGAGGGAAATGGTAGGGCATGGAGTGGGTTTTGAATTCCATGAACCACCTCAAGTTCCACACTTTGGGAAAAAGGGACATGGTATAGTCTTGGTTCCAGGCATGGTATTTACTGTTGAGCCAATGATTAATCTTGGCAAGAAAGACCTTGTTATCCTTCCAGATAAGTGGACTGCAGTGACCAAAGATGGGTCACTTTCTGCCCAATTTGAACAAACTGTGGTAGTTACTGAAACAGGGTATGAAAGTTTGACTCCCTATGATTTATAGACAAAAGAGGGCGAAAACGCATTTATGCGTTTTCGCCCAATGACTCGATTAGATTTATTCTTTTAAGGTGTCTTCCACCCTCAAACTCTTCCCGCAAAAAAGAATCCACAATACTTATTGCTAAATCAGATCCAATTACCCGTGCCCCTAAACACAATATATTGGCATTGTTGTGTCTTCTGCTCATTTTTGCCATATACTCATTAAAACAAAGGGCAGCCCTGATTCCCTTGATCCTATTTGCTGAAATTGACATTCCAATTCCTGAGCCACAAATAAGTATCCCAAGGCAGGAATCATTTAAAACTCCTTGGCAGACTTTAAATGCAAACTCAGGGTAATTACAGGAATCCTCACTGTAACATCCAACATCTTTTACTTCATATCCTTTGGCCATTAGATATTTCTTTAATTCCTCTTTCAAGGGATAACCTGCATGGTCTGAGCCAATAGCAATTTTCTTTTCCATATTTTTATCCTGAAGAAAATAGCTTTTTTGCTATGTTAGCAGCTTAATTTAAAGTTCTTCTGTCCTTTTATTGATAATTTGATCCCTTAGCTCTTCAATCTGTTTTTCAAGATAGACGATTTCTTTTTCCAGAAATTCAATCTGCTTTTTTGTAAGATCAATTTGTTCTTGCTGTTTTTCATCACCTTCTTGAAGATTATAATAAAGCTTCCCTAAATTAAGATATTCCCTGTCCAGCCTCTTTTTTAAATCTTTTATTTCCCATTTTCTAAGGCCCTTTATAATATTAAAATGTACCTCACTAATAACGGCCTTGATACTTAAAGGAATTGATTTAAAAAGAGAAGGTTTCATGGTGGTGGCATATGAATTTTCTTTTGACATAACATTCTCCTTTTTTAGTTTGTTTTAGTTTGTAGTAACTCTTGAGTAACATTTGATGGGATTTTTAACTTAAGGTCCTCTAAATGGAATCTGTCTTTAACACATATTTTCCGTTTTATTTTAAAAACCATCTCGCCCAAATTGGTATCCCTCAACACTATCTTTGAATCATTGAATATGTCGATACTTACTCCTTGATTTTCCCAGATATGCGCCCTGTTCTCATAGTAATATAATTTTGCCTCTTTTACCAACTGGCCATTAAAAAAATATTTAACCCCATCAGAGAGTTGTTTAATTTTTTTTGGGGAAGAGATAAAGGTTTTCCAATCTCCAGTCAACAATTTTAATAAGAATTCAGGTGGTATTTTTGTTTTAATGCCAAAATACGTTAATATTTCTTTGGAATTATTGAGGATATAGAGTTTATTTTCTCTTACAGAAAGTATTTCTACCATATTTTTTTCTATTTTAATAAGAAATAGGGTAGTTCCAAAAGGAGATTTTATTTCCATAATCCATGGAAACCACTTATTTCCCTTGAGATGAAATTTACCCCTGAAATTTTGTTTTTTGGAAAAAAAATAAATTACACCTTGGATTTCATATGCCTGACACCCCTGATGTTCACTTCCAAGCCTGTATTTATTCAAGAGTTCAGTTGGTGAGGGCAGAGTATGTGTTTTTTTTATGCTAGCGCAGCTAGCAATGAGTAATAAAAAAATAAAAAGACCTATGTTTTTTTTATATGTAGTGAGATTTTTCATATTCAGAGAATTAACTTATTTAAGAGCCTTTAATTTTTTTTCTATTTTAGATGGGTCTTCGGGATCATTTAATAAGGAATTTTTATAACCTTTTTTTGCCTCTTTTAAATTTTTAATCTTAATGGCAATATCTCCATAATGTTCCCATATTGTGGGATCTAGTTTTGTATTTTTCACTGCCTTTTTTATGTATTCCCATGCCCTTTTGTAATCTTTTATTTTGTAGTAATACCATGCTAGAGAATCTAAAAAATATCCATTGTTTGGTTCTATTGCTAGGGCCTTTTTTATGAGTTCACATCCTTTTTTTAGGTCTTTCCCCATATCAACAAGGGTGTATCCTATGAAATTTAAGGCAGAAGCATTATTAGGATCTTTTTTCAATATTTTTTCCATAATGGATAAGGCTTTTTTTATGTCATTTAATTTATAATAAATTGTTCCCAATTGAAAGAGCAATTTTATATCATCTGGATTTTGATTTAAACCCTCTTCTATTATTTTTTTTGCCTTATTAAATTTTTTGTTTATCACGTATATATCACTTAAAAAAATTCTTAGTTTTATGTTATTTTTGTGTTTCTTTAATTGCTGTTCTAAAATTTTCTCTGCTGCATTATATTGTTTTTTGTTTAATAGGATCTTAATTTTGAGGTCTAATGCATTTAAATAAATATTGCTGTTTTCAGGAATTTCATCAATGGATTTAATTGCTCCGTCTTTATCTTTATATTTTTTTAATTTTATTATTGCATTAAAATATGAAATTTGAGGATATTCATCTTTAAAGTTTTCTATTGTCTTGATTAATCCTTCTGCCTGATCATAGAGACTTTCTTGTAAAAAAATTGCTATTACATCTATTATATCCTTTGGATCTGATAGATAATCCTGGGCAATTGAATATGCCCTATCTACATTCCCAAGTTTGACATTTATATCAATTAGTCTAAATATCAGTTCTCTATTTGTAAATCCTTTTGAGATTAATTTTGAGTATATCTTTTCTGCAGATACCAAATCATTTTCAAGTTCATATAGATATGCCAGTTCAGCCCATCCTCTCAAAAATTCAGGATTTAATCCTGTTGCTTTTTTAAAATGGTATATGGCCTTTTTTCTGTTATTTATTTTTAAGTAACACTTTCCTAAAATAAAATGAGTCCTATAAGTTCTCTTATCTTGAGGAATTTTTAATAAGTATTTTATAGCTGTATTGAATTTATTTTCTTGAAATAATATATTGGCTATTTTCTCCTTTGCAAGGTAGTCTTTTGGATGTGCCTTTATATATATTTTTAAAAGGGAGTATGCATTGTAATTTTCTTTTTCAAAAGTATATACATCAGCTAGAAAAAATACCAAATCCCTATTCCCTGGATTTTTTTGCAATCCAGACTTTAAAATGTCCTCTGCCTCTTTAATCTTTCTTTTAGAGATAAGAAAACGCGCGTATTCTATATAAAATTCAGGCTCAGGTTTATAGCTAATAGCTTTTTTTAGGGAATCTTCAGCTTCTTTGTATTTTTTTTGTTTTGCAAGGTCTAAAAATTTTAAATAATGATATGTAGCTAATGCATCTACATTCATTGGTGTGGGCTTATAGACAATGTAATTTTTTTTCAAGCCACATCCAGCCAATAACAAGACAAGAATAATAGTTATTACTTTTCTTCCCATAGTCTCACCAACTTTTGGTATATAAAGTTTCCAATTTTAAGTCCTACTTCAATAAATTCTGGTCCATAGATTTGACCTGTAGAAGTCCTAAAGGTGTTTGATATTGATTTAATTACCTCAATTCCCTTGGGGAATCTTTCAATAATTTTTTCTAGAGGCCATTCCTGGTAGTCACAAATTTCCCATAGGGTTGTAGTAAAATTATCTGGTCCCCATCTAAATTTATCCGCGTCATACAGAACATCGCTAAGTAGCTTGGCCTCTGGAGAGGGAGGAGGGTCAATTGGTTTAAACGCCTCGTGGGTTTTTATGGCATAAAAAATTGCTTCCCTCTCTTCATCTGACAGAGGGAAGTCTGTAATTATTTTCATAGCCAGGTGCGCTCCTTCAATCGCATGATCTGGTTCTAATCGACAAATATCGTGCATAAGGCCACACAATTCTGCGAGGAGCACTAAATGTCTACAATGTGTGGCATCGTTGTGGAAATATTCTATTAACATTAATGCCCCAGCCTCTATTGCCACCTTTTTTGAATGGTCAACTCCATGTCCAAAGTCATCATTTAAAAAAGGCAGAACATCTTCAGAACACCTTAAGATAAGGGGATGATCAAAAAAGAGTTCTTTGGCATACGAAAGTTCTGCAGCAAAATGCTCATAAAAATTTAAATTGAATTTAGAACCATAGGCCTTGGTTTCATTTTTTAATATTTCAAATATATTATTCTTCATGAATCCAGTCTTTTGAAAAATCTTTTATAGCTGATGAAAAGTGATCCTTTAACTTTTGGAGCAGCCTATTTTCTATCTGTCTCACTCTTTCCCTTGTGATCCCATATTTCTCACCTATTTCCCTCAAGGTCAAGGGGTTTGATGCAAGTAATCTTAAATATAGAATGTCTTTTTCTTTTTCATTAAGTTTTGGCTCTATTTCCTTTATCTTTTCTTTTATATGTTCAGATATTTCCCGTTTGGCAAACCTTTCTTCAATACTTGCCTCCAAGGCTGGAACCATATCCAGATGGGTGACATTTGAGTCCTCACTACCAAATGGAGTATCTAAAGACATGTCTTGATATGCCATCCTTTGAGCCATTTCTATTACTTCTTTTTCATCCACATCCAGCCTTTCTGATAGGATTTCAGCATCGGGATTAACGCCTAATTTTTGTAGCTCCTGACGTTCTTTGTTTAAATTATAGAAGAGTTTTCTCTGATTTTGGGTGGTACCGATTTTCACAAGTCTCCAGTTATCCATAATGAATTTGAGTATATATGCCTTTATCCAGAAGGCCGCATAATACGAAAACTTAATACCTTTTTCTGGGTCAAACTTCTCTACTGCCTTTAAAAGCCCCACATTGCCTTCTTGTATTAACTCTAAGAGATTTTGCATCCACTTTCGTTGAAACTCCATGGCTATTTTTACCACAAGCCGAAGATGTGAAGTGACTAATTTTAACGCAGCCTCTTTGTCCTTTTTATATTTTACCCTTTTTGCAAGCTCCAACTCCTCTTCAGGACTTAAGATGGGAAATTTCATAACTTCCCTTATATATTTTGCCACAGCATCCTGAACTGCAGGGGTTTTAGACGGAGACAAAACCGGAAGATTGGCTTTTAAATCCTTTGGTTTTTCTATTAAAATCTCAGGCTCTACAACAGTTGAAGCTTGATTGTCTTGTTTTCTTGGGTTATTGTATTTTAGTTTTCCCATAATCCTCTCATTAGGAGATATTTTATGTGTTTAAAAAAAATAATACTTTGTTTGTTTCTTTTTCTCATGACTTCTTCTGTAGCATATTCTAACTCAGTGGTAGAGGTCAACTCTAATAATCTTCTTTCAATTATAGCAAATTCAAAGGGGAAGGTTTTAGTTGTTAATTTCTGGGCATCATGGTGTCCTTATTGTAAAAAAGAAACCAAGGAGTTGACTATGTTAAGAAAGCAATACCACAGAGATAAATTAGAGATTTTAGGAGTTTCCTTTGATTCAAGTAAGAATAGTTTTACTCATTTTTTAACCAAACATAAAATTAATTATCCCTGTTATCTGGCATCAGATCCAAGGATTGGTACGATGTTTAATGTATATGGTATCCCGGCAACCATTGTTTATGATAAAGATGGAAGGGTTGCTAAACAATTTTCAGGTTACGTTAAATTGGATCAATTAAAAAGGACCATTGATAAGCTCATTTCAAAATAACTATGGGAAAAAAATTAATTTTAAGAAAGGCCATAATCCACGATGTTGAGGGTATCCATAGTCTTCTTCTTACCTTTGGAAATCAAGGCAAACTACTTCCCAGATCCCTCAGTAATTTGTATTCAAGTGTTAGGGATTTTTTTGTGGTAGTAGATAGTAATGGTAAGGTTTATGGTTGTGGAGCACTGGCAATAATATGGAAAGACCTTGCAGAGGTCAGGTCTGTGGCAGTGAGCGAAGAGATCCAAAAAAAGGGTTGGGGCAAAAGGATTGTTGAAGCTTGTCTTAGTGAAGCATTGACCTTGGGTATCTACAGGGTATTTGTCCTTACCTATGAAAAGACATTTTTTGCTAAATTTGGTTTTGTAGAAGTAGATAAAAAAGATCTTCATGAAAAAATCTGGATTGATTGTTTTAATTGTCCTAAATATCCAGATAACTGTGATGAAATTGCAATGGTGATTAATTTGTAATTGTCCTTGCTAAAACCGGAGGTATTGATGAAAAAAGAATTAAAATTAATTATTGAACAAGATAAAATAAAAAAAAGGATACAAGAACTTGGGAGGGAAATCTCGGAGCATTATAAAAATCTCACACATCCACTTATCTGTGTATGTATACTTAAAGGTGCTGTTAT
This sequence comes from Desulfothermus sp., assembly GCF_053993635.1. Taxonomy (NCBI): domain Bacteria; kingdom Pseudomonadati; phylum Thermodesulfobacteriota; class Desulfovibrionia; order Desulfovibrionales; family Desulfothermaceae; genus Desulfothermus; species Desulfothermus sp. The sequence continues at coordinate 16,905 of NZ_JBMYBT010000138.1, forward strand.
ATTTTTTTCCGATTTAATTAGAGAGCTTAATATGGATGTGGAAGTAGATTTTGTTAGGCTATCAAGTTATAGGGATGGAACATCTCCTGATGAAAAATTATTATTTACAAAAGATATGGAAATATCTGTTAAAGATAGACATGTCCTTATAATAGAGGACATTGTTGATACAGGTGCAACTATTGCCTATTTAAAAAAGGTCTTAGAAGCACGCGGTCCAATAGATGTAAAGGTGTGTTCTTTAATTCATAAGGTGGAGAGGAGAAAAAAGAAAGTAGAGATTGATTTTTATGGTTTTAAAATAGAAAAGGGTTTTTTGGTTGGATATGGACTTGATTGTGCTGAAAAATATAGAAATTTAAAGGGTATTTATGAATTGATAACTGATTAAATGAGGTGGAGCATAACATGATAATATCTTGCCCAAAGTGCAATACCAAATACAGAGTTAAAGACGAATTATTAAATCCTGATGGAACAAAACTAAAATGCTCCAGATGTAAACATATATTTACTTTTTATCCAGAAAAAGAAGATGAAAAAGAAATAGATGGAGAAGCTAAAAAGTCCATTGATAAAGAAAAACAAATAAAAACTGAAGAAAAAATAAAATTATCATTAGAAGAGCCTACAATTGATGAAAAAAGTTCAAAAAAAATAAGAAATATAGTAATTGGTGTAGTAGTTGTAATATTGATTTCTGGTATAATTTGGTATTTTTATCCCACTATTTCTAAAAAAATTCCCTTTTTATCTCATAAAAAGGAATTAAAACAAATTTCCCATAATGCAACTAAAGTAGAGTCTGTGAAAAAGATAAATTTAGAAGATATAAAACAATATTTTGTGGACAATGAAAAAATTGGCAAAATACTCGTTATAGAGGGCAGGGCGGTAAATAAATTTGAAAAACCAAAGGAACTTATTAAAGTAAAAGCTACTCTATATGATAGTAATGGAAAACAAATTGCTCAAAAGACTATTCTATGTGGAAATAAACTGTCTTTATTTCAACTCCAGTCATGGACAAAGGATCATCTTGAAAAGGAGTTAAATTCAAAGGTTGGAGTACTTATGAAAAACACCAATCTTCAACCAGGTGCAGGCGTAGATTTTATGGTTTTATTCTACAATCCCCCTGAAAATGTATCTGAATATGGCCTTGAAGTAGTTCAGGCATTGGATGTGGAAGAAAAAAATAAATAATCAAAATATATAATTATGAAAAAAGGCTATGTTTGCTCTTTTTGTGGTGCAAGGTTTGTAAAGTGGCAGGGTCAATGCTCAAGGTGTGGCAGATGGGGAACACTTGAAGAGATAAAAGACCTCTCCAAAAAAGATGACTTAAACTCCCATCAAGTAGAAATGGCCCCAATTTCTTTAAAGGAAATATCTAAGGACAATATTAAATTTCTATCTTCTGGTTCCTCCATCTTTGATCACTTTTTAGGTAGAGGCATGGTAGCAGGTAGTGTGATTTTGCTTGCTGGAGAACCTGGTGTTGGAAAGTCCACATTTTTAATGCAACTTTTATCGGGTTTTATAAAATCTGGGTTAAATGGGCTTTATGTATCAGGTGAAGAATCTTTGTATCAGCTAAAATTAAGGGCTGATAGGTTGGGTATTTGTGATGATAAGTTTAAGCTTCTGTGTACTCAAAACCTAAGCCCTATAATATCAATAATCAGGGAGAAAAATAGTCCAGATTTTATTGTGATAGATTCAATACAGACCATAAAGTCTCCTGAAGCTTCAGGAATTATGGGAGGAGTATCTCAAATAAAAGAAGTGACATCAAGACTTTATGAAGAGGCAAAGAAAAAAGACATTGTGGTTTTGATAGTAAGCCACATTACAAAAGATGGACAAATAGCAGGTCCAAAGCTTTTAGAACATATGGTGGATGTGGTTTTGTATATGGAAGGCGATAAACTCAGCTCATATAGGGTCCTTAAAATAACCAAAAATAGGTTTGGTCCAAGTAACAACATCCTTGTCTTGGAGATGGAAACAGGGGGACTTAAAATAGTAAAAGACCCTTCAACATTTTTTTTGACTTCCAGGGATTCTACTTCATCTGGAAGCTCTTTGGTTATGGCAATGGAGGGAAAGCGTCCGCTGGTTATTGAAATCCAGGCCCTTGTGACAAAAGGTTTTGGACAAAACCCAAGAAGAACTGCCCTTGGAATTGATCTAAACAGGCTATATCTGCTCATCGCCATTTTAGAAAAAAGGCTTGCCCTTCGATTTTATGAGATGGATGTTTATGTAAAGATAAGTGCAGGCATAAAAATATCAGATCCTGCAATGGATCTTGGTATATGCTCGGCCTTAATCTCATCTTATTTTGATATCCCTGTGCCTGATAGGACTGTTTTTTGGGGCGAGGTTGATTTAAATGGTTTTATTCGCCCATCATTTGGAGAAGATAAGCGCCTCTTACAGGCAAATAATCTAAACTTTTCCAAAATAATATGTCCAAGGTCAAAATATGTAGATGAATATCCCAAAGAAAAAATACATTGTCTATCAAATATTAAAGATCTAACTTCCCTTCAATTTTGTAAAAAATAGTGTATAAATTTTGGATTTTTGAGTGTAGCTCTAACCTTGTTCAACTACAATTGATTCAACTAATACCTTGGCAATCCCTTTTTTGAAATATCCCAGCCTCTTTGCCCCTTCCATGGTCAGGTCAATAATTCTTCCTTTAACAAATGGGCCCCTGTCATTTACCCTAACAATAATAGACCTTCCATTTTCCAGATTTGTAACTTTCACATACCATGGAAGTGGAAGATATTTATGGGCAGCTGTTAATTGGTGGGGATCAAATAATTCTCCGTTGGCAGTCATATGTCCACCCTTTTGTCTCAATGTCTCATACCCATACCATGAGGCATATCCGACTTCTCTGTAGTGTTTTGCCTGATCAATTGACATAGGTACATATCTTTTCCCAAAAACAACATAGGGGGAATTTTTCACCTTTCCCTGTTTTATTGCAAGTTTTGGTGGAAGGCCACCAATGCTTTTTATTTCTGGATGGGTCAATGGAAGATTAAAAGGCGCCCTTACCACTACATAGGTAAATTTTCCAACTTTATATACTACTTTTCCTGCAAATATTGTGGTCTTTACAGTAAATTTTGTGAGTTTGTAGGTAGTTTTTACAGTCGCTTTTGTAAGCTTATACGGAAGAGTTACAACAGTGCAAGATTGAAAGTATATACAAGATAAGATTAAATAAATCAGGCAATATTTTTTCATGATTTCATAAAAATAACTACTAGAATGGCCAATACAATCCTATACACTCCAAATGGACGTAATGTGGTTTTTCCAAGTAGATGAATAAATCCCTTAACAGCTATATATGCAGATATAAATGATACAATAAAACCTACAGTCAATATAACTAAATCATTTGATGAAAATATATTAAAATTTTTTAAAAGTTCAAGAGAAGTAGCACCAACCATAATGGGAACTGCTGCAATAAAGGAATATTCTGCTGCCAATTTTCTGTTTGCACCCAATATCATGCCTCCCATTATCGTTGCAGCAGACCTGGAAAAACCAGGCCAGAGCGCAAGACATTGGAAAAGACCTATCCCTAGGGCAAGATATGGGGTTATTTCATCTAAAGACTCATATTTTTCTGTTTTTCTCACACCTTCAACAATAAAAATCATAATAGCTCCTACAAAAAGAGCCATGGCCACACTTTTGGGAAAGAATAAATATTGTTTTATTGTTTTTTCAAATAAGAGACCTAAAATTGATGCAGGGAGAGATGTTAAAAATAATAGGTATAACCCATTAATTCCACTAAATTTTTTCTCACTAGGCCTAATTAATCCTAAAAATCTTTCCCAGTAAATACAAACCACCGATAAGATTGCGCCCAGTTGTATAACTACCTCAAATATCTTTGCTTTTTCCCCAGTGAATTTTAATAGCTCACCAGCAATTATAAGGTGTCCTGTTGAGGAAATAGGTAAAAATTCTGTTAACCCTTCTATAGTTCCCATTATTATTGATTTTAATAAAATATCCATAGAAGAAGATTTATAGGTGGATAGAAACTCGTAAGTCAACAAAAAAATGATGAATACGCAAGATATCGCCCTTGCATATGAAACATATATTTTTTATTAAAAAAATCGAAACAATCTTTTTGTCAGGGGTGAAAATGGATAGTTATACTTTTAATTTAAAAGATCTAAAAATAATTAGCCCTTTTTTAGGCGAGAGAAAATATAAAAAATTATCATATCCAATAAAAGTGGGACTCTATACCCTGATTGAGAACAGGGATGCAAAACTATTTTTTGATTTAAATGGAGAAATAAAATTTATACATGGTAAAATCCCTGACTGGATACACCCAAATGAATTTATTAAGAGGACCAAGGCCAATGATTTTATATATTATTCGTCTGGGGAATATTATGGTGGAATCTACGATGCAACAGGAGAATATTATGTACCTTGCTTTCAATATCCATCAAATAATTTATGGCAAAAAGATATAAAAGGGATTGTTGAATTTGGGAAAGCATTATGGAAAGATATTGTAGAAAAATTAAAAAGAGTTTCCATAAAGGAAATTCCCAAAAAAATCAGGAAAGATATAGAAAAAATAGTAAGTATTGATAATAGATATCTTAAAAAAAGAGCTATGCTTTTAAAAAAAATTTATGATGCAAATATAACTGTACTTCCTCCAGATACAAGACATGTAGATTATGAAATAATACCAATTATTATATCAGATGGATGTCTTTATCACTGCAAATTTTGCAGGGTTAAATCAAGAGATGTATTTTCCGAAAGATCAAAAGAGGATATCTTAGAACAAATAATAGATATAAAGAAATTTTACAATAGCGATATAAAAAATTATTCAAGTCTGTTTTTAGGTCTTCATGACGCATTTAATTGTTCATTTGAAACCATAAAATTTAGTATTGAAAAGGCAATGGAAATATTTCAAATTGAAAATTCTTATGTAAAGGATAAAAATATATTCTTATTTGCAAGTGTTGAATCTTTTTTAAATCAAAAATTAGATGTATTTGAATATTTAAATAAAATTCCAGATACAAAAGTTTTTATAAATATGGGATTAGAATCCGTGCATCAAGAAACCCTGAGAAAGATTGGTAAACCAATTGATTCAAGTCAAGTTAGAGAAAGTTTTGAAAAAATGTTATATGTAAATAAAAAATATATAAATATTGAGATAACGGCAAATTTTTTACTGGATTTATCTTTTTCAGAAAAGCATTTTGATTTGATGATATCTCTAATTAGAGATACTGTTAAACGTCCCTTTTATAAAGGCACAATTTATTTATCACCTTTAAGTACAGAAAATAAAAGAGATATATTAAATAAGGTAATGGAATTAAAGAGACATAGTTTTTTGCCAATGTATCTTTATATAATTCAGAGATTTTAAATTTATTAAAGAATCACAATTACGCAATTTTTAAAAAGGCTTTTTTAGCACCAACTAAATAAATTTTTGGAGTTGGCATGGAGAATTTTTTTAATCACAAAGAAAAATTGTTTGATATTTCCCTAAATTCAATAAAGATAGGAATAGTTATTTTGGATAAAGATAGTTGTATAAGATTTATAAATAAAGCAGCTAGGGAAATATTGGGTATTGATGAGAATTTAAATAGACTCTATTTATCTGATATTGCTTATAACGCCTGGCAAGAGATAAAGGAGATATTTAATACAAAAAAAGAACAAGTTGGTAAGAGAGAAAAAATTAAAGGAAAGACCCTATTTGTCCAGAGATATCCAATTTTGTATAGGGATCGAGTAATAGGTGTTATTAGTTTTTTTCAACATTTTTCAGAGATGGAGAAATTGGCAAAGGAGCTTGAATCTTATCATATGGTTGTAAATGAATTAAATACTATAATTGAATCAATATATGACGGCATTTTTGTTACTGATGGAGCGGGTAAGACAATAAGGGTAAACTCTTCCTGGGCGAAAATAACAGGTTTAAAACCAGAATATGTTTTAGGAAAGACTGTTACAGAGTTAGAAAAAAAAGGATATGTATCTAAATTTGTTACTCCAATGGTTATACAAGATAAGAAGCCAATGTCTCTACAGGCAAAGACAGTAACAGGTAAAGAAGTATTGGTATCTGGTAATCCAGTATTGGACAGGGATGGAAATGTAAGTATGGTGGTTACAACTGTAAGAGATTTATCAGAAATGAGGCAACTTAGCAGAGAATTAAAAGAAGCAAGAAAGCTTGCAAAGGAATATGAATATAAAATTAAGGAGCTGAAAAAGCAAATAATAAACTTTCCTTCAAATATAGTATGTGAATCAAAAGCCATGGAGAAGGTTTTAGATATAGTTGTTCAGCTCCAACACACCAAGGTTCCTGTTTTAATTTACGGTGAAACTGGTGTTGGAAAAGGAGTTATAGCAAAATTAATTCATAAGGCCTCGTTTCCAAAATTAGATGCTCCTTTTGTATGTATTAATTGTAGTGCAATTCCTGAAAGTCTTTTAGAAGCAGAACTGTTTGGTTATGAAAAAGGGGCATTTACTGGTGCTGATGTTGGTGGTAAGCCAGGTCTTTTTGAACTTGCTGATGGTGGAACATTGGTATTAGATGAAATAGGAGAATTGCCTCTGTACCTTCAAGCAAAATTACTTGCTGTTTTAGAAGATTATAAAATTCAAAGGATAGGGGGAACTAAACCCAAAAAGGTCAATATAAGAATAATTTGTATAACCAACAGGGATTTAAAGGAAATGGTCTCAAAGAGTGAGTTCCGTGAAGACCTATTTTTCAGAATAAATGTTGTTCCTATATTTATTCCGCCTTTAAGGGAAAGAAAGGAGGATATCTTACCGCTTATTCACTATTTTCTCAAGGAGTTCAATCAAAAATATAAAATGAATAAATCATTTTCAAGAAAAGTAATTGAGTTTTTGTATAACTACCATTGGCCAGGCAATGTGAGAGAATTGAGAAATTTAATAGAGCGTCTTATGATAATGAGTCAAAACAACCTTATTGATGAAAATGACCTGCCAAATGATATTCTCAGCCACAAAGAACCTTATAATAATCCTAAAAAATTCTATTCATTAAAAGAGATGGTTAAAGGTTATGAGATAAGTGTGATTAAAAGTGCAGTTAAAAAATATGGCAGTATTGTCAAGGCATCTGAAAAACTTCAAGTGTCTCCCTCTACTCTATATCGGAAATTGCAAAAA
>NZ_JBMYBT010000139.1:0-6782 GCF_053993635.1 Desulfothermus sp.
GCCGAAGATGAGCGGGAGATATTTGTTGAAGGTGCACATAAGGTTATTGGCAGTATAGATCCAAAAGATGTAGAGCGGATGAAATCTCTTTTGGAATACATAGAAAAAAGATCAGAATTTTTAAAGATTTTAGATAAAATAGAGGAAGGAAAAGGAATTTTCATTCTTTTTGGAAATGAACTCTTTGATCCTGACCTGGGTGAATGGTCAATAATTTCTTCCCCTTATGGAGTCTATGGTGAACCTTTAGGAATAATCGGCACCATTGGTCCCATTCACATGGAATATTCAAAATTAATTCCCATGGTTGACTATATGGCCAAAATGCTTAGTAAGATACTTGAGGCCAGGCTATAGTAGCCAACCTTCTCTTATTTATTTCAAGTCTGAATTTTCAAAAAATAATTTGTGGAGGTGTAGTGGATGAGTGATGAAAAAAAACAAGAACAGGTAACTTGTGAGCAAGAACAAAAGAATGAGGTAGAGCAAGAAAAACCAACCAAGGGAAAAGAAGATAATATAGATATAGAAAAATTAAAAGAACTCTGCAAAGAGAAAATTTGTCCTGAGTGTCCAGTAAAACAAGAAATGGAACAGGAGATGCTCAGGGTAAAGGCAGATGCAGATAATTTTAGAAAGCGCATGGAAAGGGAAAAAGAGAATTTTTGTAAATATGCAACTGAAAAGGTCTTAGAAGACATAGTTCCAGTTATAGACAACCTTGAGCTGGGTCTAGAGCATGCGAAAAATGTAGAGGCGTGTAAGGACATTGTTGAAGGTATAGAAATGACTTTAAATATTTTACTAAATACCCTGAAAAATCATGGGTTAGAGCAGATTAAAACTGAAATTGGAGAACCCTTTGATCCCAATTATCACGAGGCCATGGCACAGCAGGAAAGAGAAGACATGGAACCTGGTATGGTGTCTACTGTTATGCAAAAGGGATATAAGATAAAGGACAGGGTACTTAGACCTGCAAAGGTAATGGTGAGCAAAAAACAGGAAAATAATAATTAGACCCTTTACAAGATTAAAAATGAGCTTATTTTTTATGTAAAGAAAATCTAGGAAATTAGGAGGATAAGAATATGGCAAAAATAATAGGAATAGATCTTGGAACCACAAATAGTTGTGTTTATGTAATGGAAGGAAAGGAGCCAAAATGTATTCCCAATCCTGAAGGAGGGAGGACTACTCCATCCATTGTTGCGTTTACTGATAAAGAGAGATTAGTTGGTGAGTTAGCAAAGAGGCAGGCAGTTACTAATCCCAAAAGGACTGTGTTTGCCATAAAAAGACTTATGGGACGTAGTTATGATTCAGAAGAGGTGAAAAAATGGAAAGAAAGGTGTCCTTATAATATAGTTCCTGGACCAAATAACGATGCATATGTTGAGATTGAAGGGAAAAAATATAGCCCTCCAGAGATCTCTGCAATGATTTTGAGGAAATTAAAAGAAGATGCAGAGAGTTATTTGGGCGAACCAGTAAAAGAAGCAGTTATAACTGTTCCTGCATACTTTAATGATGCCCAGAGACAGGCTACAAAGGATGCAGGAAGAATTGCAGGGCTTGAAGTAAAGAGGATAATAAACGAGCCAACAGCTGCATCCCTTGCATATGGCTTTGATAAAAATGTCAATCAAAAAATAGCTGTTTATGACTTAGGTGGTGGTACATTCGATATCTCAATTCTCGAAGTTGGTGATAATGTTGTTGAGGTAAAGGCCACAAACGGCGATACCTTCCTCGGTGGTGAAGACTTTGACCAGGCACTTTTAAATTACATAATTGAAGAGTTTAAGAAAGAGACAGGAATTGATTTGAGCAATGATACAATGGCCTTACAGAGGCTTAAAGAGGCAGCGGAAAAGGCCAAGAAAGAGCTTTCAACCGCCCTGGAGACTGATATTAATCTGCCATTTATAACTGCGGATCAAAGCGGTCCAAAGCACCTGAATATGAAAATCAGTAGGGCAAGGTTAGAGGCACTTACAGAACATCTTGTAGACAGGACATTAGGACCATGTAAACAGGCATTGGCAGATGCTGGACTCACAGTAAATGATATAGATGAAGTTATCTTAGTTGGTGGTATGACCAGAATGCCTCTTGTACAGAAGAAAGTAAAAGAGTTTTTTGGAAAAGAGCCCCATAAAGGTGTAAATCCTGACGAAGTAGTTGCAATGGGTGCAGCTATTCAAGGTGGTATTCTCTCAGGAGATGTAAAAGATGTATTACTCTTAGACGTAACTCCACTCTCTCTAGGTATTGAGACATTAGGTGGGGTATTTACTAAACTAATTGAGAAAAATACTACTATTCCAACGAGAAAGAGTCAGATATTTACAACTGCTGCTGATAACCAGACTTCAGTATCTATCCATGTACTTCAGGGAGAAAGACCCCTTGCAAAGGACAATATGAGTTTGGGGAGGTTCGATTTAGTTGGGATTCCTCCTGCACCAAGGGGAGTTCCTCAGATTGAGGTTACCTTTGACATAGACGCAAATGGTATTGTGAATGTTTCTGCAAAGGACCTTGGAACTGGTAAAGAACAGTCTATTAGGATCCAGCCATCAAGTGGTCTATCAGAGGAAGAGATACAGAGGATCATTAAAGAAGCAGAGGCCCACAAGGCCGAAGATGAAAAGAGAAAACGTTTGATTGACTTAAGAAACCAGGCAGATACTTTGATTTACTCAACTGAAAAGTCCATGAGGGACCTTGGTGATAAAGTAGACAGTGCCTTGAAGGCCGAGTTAGAGCAAAAGATAGAAGAGCTAAAGAAAGTAATGGATGGTGAAGACGAACAGGCAATTAAAAATGCAATGGATGGTTTGACTCAGGCATCCCATAGATTGGCTGAGTTATTATATCAGCAGCAACAAGCAGGAGCACAAGCAGGTGGAGCGGATTCAGGCGCACAAGCAGGTGCATCTAACACACAAGCAGGCAATCCAAACCAGGATGATGACGTGGTAGATGCTGAATACACTGAACAAAAATAAGTGTGCTTGACATAAACATTCCCCCTCCTCTAATCTTGAGCCTGGGCTTAAAATAAAGCCCAGGCTTTTTTATTTAAGGTTTGTCAACGCGACAAACTTAAGATCAAGAGGTTTAACACATGAGAAACTATGTATTATTTTGTATTTTTCTGGTTCTTTTTATAGGTTGTGGCCCTAAAAGACAAATTAAGATGGTTCCAAAATCTCCATTGGAGATTGGAGATTATCTCTGGGAAAAAGGGGAGTATATACCTGCCTGTGAAAATTATGAAAAGGCCCTTTATAGCCATCTTGCTCCCAAACAAAGGGAACTTACCTTGATACAAAGGATTATTAAGTGTTCTCTCCAGACTAAGAATTTAGTTAATGCCAAATTATATTTGGATAAATGGAAATCAATTGATCCAGAATACCTAAAAAAATGGGAGTTTCATAAATATTATTTGACTTATTTAGATTTAAAAAATGAAAAACAAAAATATTGCCAATATTTAATAGACTTAATCAAAAAAGATCTCCCTTTAACTATTAGAAAAAACAGCTTTATTTTATTGGATCTCTCATATTTAAAAGACAAAGACATAAATAATGGAAGAGCTATTTTTGATAATTATTACAACACATTTAATTCAAGGGAACAATGTGATATTTTAAATGCTCTGTACAAGAGCATATTAGAGGAGAATATTGCAACAAAATATGATTTAGAAAATCTAGATCCAGCAAAACTTCCAGATAGTTTAATAATGTGGGCAAAGATTTTGTGCCTTTTCTCCTCAAAAAAGATATCTTGGTCCAAATCTTATGTTTTGCTCCAGAATATTTTAAACAATAATTCCCTGTTAAAAGAGTTATTTTTGGATGAATTTAAAACACTTATTGAAAAAAATGGCATACCCAGGATAGAACTTGTTTTGATCTTACCCTTTGATCCTTTATATGAGCAAGTTTCCTATGGGATTTTGAGTGGGGTTGAGGCAGGTATTTATGAGATGGAAGCGAGTGGTGTTGAAGCAAAAGTAGTTATTTTAAATTCAGATGCAAGGGACTGGATAGATAGATTAAAAGAGGTCGCAAGAAAGGATTTAATTGTAGGCGGTATTATTAAGCTGGAGACTTTTAATGAGATATTGAAAACAGATCTTCCAAAAAAAGTCCATTTATTTGCATTTAGGTCTTATATTCCAAACGAAGGTGTGGACGGTTTTAGATTTTTCCCATCCCATAAGGACCAGGTCACTGAGTTAATTAAGTTTTGTATGGATAAGCTCCAAATAGATTCTTTTGCTATTTTTTATCCAAGGTCAGATTATGGCAGGAGACTAGGAGAGAAATTTTTTGATGAGGCTCAATTACGTGGGGCTAAAGTCTTACGGATATCATGGTATCACCCCAAAAACACAAGGGATTGGCAAAAAAAAGTAGGTAATTTGTTAGATGTGCCAAAAGATCTGTTTGAAGATAAGGACGATGAAAAGATAAAAGAGTTTAAACCAGATATAGATTTTTCCGCTGTTTTTATCCCTGATTCCCTTGAAAATGCCAGGATAATAATTCCAAACTTTTTTTATTATAATGCATCTGATTTATATTTTTTAGGGCCAGCCCTGTGGGGTAGCTTTAAACCAGAATTTACTTCTCTGGAAATCTCCATGTTTAAAAGGGCATATTATCCATCTCCCTGGATAGAGGATAACAATAATAACCAGCTAATTAATTTGAAAAAAATAGTGTTTGATTTAAGTAAAAAGGATGTTAACTTCTGGATATGCCTTGGGTATGACTTTTTTAGGTATGCAGCATATCTTAAGGGACAACTGGAAAATGGGCAACATATTGATTCTATTTTAAATAACCCAGAATTTAAGTGGACAATTGGGCCAATTAAGTGGAATGAAAAGGGAATTGCTACTCAACATATGTTTGTTTTGAGGGTGTATTAAAAATCTATCTTAAACCAGGAGAGTTATATGAAGATATCAAAGGAACAGGTCAAAAATATAGCCTATTTAGCAAGGTTACATCTAGATAATGATAGGGTGGAACTTTTTTCAAAACAACTTAGCCAGGTTTTAGATTATATGGAACAATTATCAGAAGTGGATACGTCTGATGTAAAACCCATGTATTCACCAGTTGAACATCCTACCCCATATAGGGAAGATGAGGTCTATTCTGAATTTACAAGGGAAGATGTATTAAAAAATGCGCCAGAGGAAGATGGGGAACACTTTATCGTACCAAAGGTAGTTAGCTAAAGAAAGAGGAGATATATCTATGGATGTTAGAAAATATTCTGGAATCAAAATCAGAGATATGATTTTAAATGGGGAGATCAAGGTTGAAGAAGTAGTGAATTCATACTTTAAAAGGATTGAAGAGACTGAAGGAAAAATTGATGCTCTCTTGTATATAAATAAAGATGAGGCCCTTGAGATTGCAAGGGAGATGGATAAAAATGGCCCTGATCAATCTAAAAAACTCTGGGGAATACCAATAATTATAAAAGATGTTTTAACAACTAAAGGTATTCCTTCTACTTGTGCGTCAAAGATGTTGGAGAATTTTATCCCTTTTTATGACGCTGAGGTAGTTAGGAGAATAAAAGAGCAAGGTGGGATCATTATTGCTAAATCCAACATGGACGAATTTGCAATGGGGTCATCCACTGAAAATTCAGCATTTAAGCCAACAAAAAATCCGTGGGACTTAGATAGGGTTCCAGGTGGCTCCAGTGGAGGATCAGCATCTTCTACTGCTGCATCTCAATCCCCGATTTCAATTGGAACCGATACTGGTGGGTCTATTAGACAACCTGCTGCATTTTGCGGAGTTGTGGGGTTAAAACCAACTTATGGCAGGGTATCTAGATTTGGCCTGATTGCCTATGGGTCTTCTTTAGACCAGGCAGGTCCAATTACCAGGACAGTAAAAGATGCCGCCCTCATGCTATCTGTGATTGCTGGAAAAGATAAAAAAGATTCCACATCATCTCCAAATCCAGTGCCAGATTATTTGCAGGAGATGGAAAAATACAAGGACCTAAAGTCAATAAAGATTGGTCTGCCAAAGGAATATTGGCAAGAAGGGCTAGATCCTGATATTCAAAAGAAATCAGAAGAATTTTTCAGGCTTTTAAAGGAATTAGGGGCAGAACTCACTGAGATCTCCCTTCCCCATACCAAATATGCAGTTGCCACTTATTACATAATTGTAATGGCAGAAGCCAGCTCAAATCTCGCCAGATATGACGGGGTGAGATATGGATATAGGACAAAGGACGCAGAAGAATTAATTGATATGTATGTAAAAACACGTAGTGAAGGGTTTGGATTTGAAGTTCAAAGGCGTATTATTTTAGGTACTTATGTCTTATCTGCAGGATATTATGATGCCTATTATAAAAAGGCGGCCCAGGTAAGGAGATTAATTAGACAGGACTTTTTAGATGCCTTTTCCAATTGTGATGTGATACTAACCCCAGTATCACCAACACTTCCATTTAAATTAAAAGAAAAAATCCATGATCCTTTGACCATGTATCTTGCAGACATCTTTACAACTCCACTTAATTTAAGTGGACTGCCTGGTATTTCCATTCCTGTGGGACTTGGGGATAACCTAAAACTCCCAGTTGGGCTTCAATTTATTGCTCCGCCATTTAGAGAAGATATTCTGTTGGGAATTGCGGACAGAGTTGAGGGAGAACTTGATCCTTTGCCTGAACCCTTTGGTCTAAAAAGTTAATGAATTATGAGTTGATGTTAG
>NZ_JBMYBT010000140.1:0-3255 GCF_053993635.1 Desulfothermus sp.
TCTATTTCCACTAGGTATGCCTTTTCAACGGATAAATGTCTTAAGACTTCCCTCATGGTGCCGCCATCACCACCTCCAATTACAATTACTTTTCTAGGGTTTGGGTGAGTGTGCATGGCAATGTGAGTAAGCATTTCATGATAAAAAAATTCGTCTCTTTCAGTTAATTGTACAATATTATCCAATACAAAGACCTTTCCAAAGTCTGGACTTTCAAATACCATGATCTCTTGAAATTGGCTCTTGCCTTTATATAAAATTTTTTCAACAGCATATTGATATTTTATTGGAGAGAAAGGTTCATTTTCTGTAAAGGTAACCATAAGTTCGCCTCCTTATTTTGTTTACAAAATTTCTATTTTTGGAATGGGAAAGCCATTAAACTCTGATGCATAAGATAGAGTATAAGCCCCAGCAGAAGGAATAAGAACCAATTGTCCTGATTTTGGATCAGCATCAACATATACGTTTTTTTCTATTACATCCATTGAATCACAACTGGGTCCAGCAATTGTCCATTTTTTATATCTATCAAAAAAGGATTCTTTATTGTGTTTTTCTTTTAATGGAGTTGTCTGTTCAAAGATGTATAAATATTTAATTCCTCCTATGGCCTCCATAAGTCCATTGAATATGCCAACATCTAAATAGATCCAATTTTCATGATTTCTTTTTGCTGTACCTATTATCTTTGAAACCATTATCCCGGTATCACCAACAATGGCCCTTCCTGGTTCTATAAAAATTTCAATGTCATCATTGAATTTTTCTGTTAGATAAGAAGAGATTTTTTCTTCAATCTCCCTGATATTTGGTGCGATCTTAGTATAGCTAATTGGGTAGCCCCCACCAATATTAAGGATTTTCATTTTTATTCCAGCATCAAAACACATATCAAAAAGTCTTTTGGCCTTGTCTATGGCAATATACCAATTGTATGGATTTAGACATTGGGAGCCCACGTGAAATGTTACTCCTACTGGTGAAATGATTTTTAACTCATTTGCCCTGTTGATTAAATTAAATGCCATGTCTAGTTCCACGCCAAATTTTTTGCTAAGGGGCCATTCACTACCTTCATTTGGCACTGTAATTCTAACATATCCAAAACAGCCTGGTGCCCATTTTTCTAATTTTTCTATCTCTGATATGGAATCAAAAACAAAATATTTCACTCCATACTTATAAAGTCTCTGGATAAAGTCAGGAGATTTTACTGGATTGCTGGTAATTATTTTATCAGGTGGTACTTTTAATTTTTTTAATAAATCTAGCTCTCCACTTGAAGCTATTTCAAATCCCACCCCCATATTTTTTAGAATTTTTAGTAGTTCTATATCACTATTTGCCTTAACTGCATAAAATACCCTGGAATTGGGTATTAGGTTTCCCATTGATTTCACATTTTGAATCAATTTTTCTCTGTCAATTAATAAGATAGGGGTTTCTAAATCTGGATTTTTGTCTATGTACGTGAGGGTCTTAAAAAGAGTTTTTTTAGAGATTATCCTTTTATGAAAGTCAGAAATTTTAAATTTTCTTACCATAATAATTCCAATTAAATTTTTTGTTTTAGTATGTATAAAAAGGAGCGATTCTGTCTACTAAAAAAGCTGGACTTTTTCAAACAGAAAAAATATACTTTACCAGGCAACCGTTAAGCAATAAATTTAACGTAGGAGGAATAACATGTTTTATAAAGAAATAATTGGCGAATTAGAGAGAAAAATCCAGAAAGAAATGAGAGAATTTGTAAAAAATGAGGTGAGCCATGAGCTGGTACGAAAAATGGACAGGGATGAAATAGAATATCCAAAAGAGGTAATAAGAAAAGCCGGGGAGAAGAATCTTTTAGGGCTTAGGTTTGATAAAAAATGGGGTGGACGGGGACTTTCCTGGAAGGATGAAGTAATTGCTGAAGAGGAGATAGGACTTTTAGGGACTTCTCTTGGATGTGCCATGGTTATGCCATCTATTGTAGGGGAGGCATTGGATAAGTTTGGTACACAAGAGCAAAAAGAAAAATATTTAAAACCAATGCTCAGAGGTGAACTTATATCCGCTGAGGCATTAACAGAACCACGGGGCGGGTCTGATTTTTTTGGTGCAACCACTTATGCAGTATTAGATGGTGAGCATTTTGTAGTAAACGGTCAAAAAAGATTTATTGTAGGTGCCACAGAGGCAGATTTTTTCCTTGTATATTGCAAAACAAATCAAGATCCAAATGCAAGCAAGTATGAGAGAATAAGTGCTCTTATTATAGATAGGTCAGATGGAGTTTTTACAGAATACAAATATGGCTTAATGGGAACAAGGGGCGGAGGTACAGGGAGGTTGGTGTTAAAGGATGTAAAGGTCCCCAAACAAAATTTAATTGGTCCTCTTCATGGTGGAGCTTTGGTCTTTCACCAGATGATGATTCCAGAAAGACTTACTTCAGCAGCAGCTTGTTTGGGTATGGCCAGAGCAGCTTTAGATGTTGCTGTAAGATATAGTGATAGACGTTTTGCCTTTGGAAAACCAATAAGAAAGTATCAAGCAGTGAGTTTTATGGTGAGCGATTCAATAACAAAGTTAGACGCTGCTAGGTCTATTGTATATATGGCAGCAAAGGCAGTTGATAATAATGCACCAAATTCTAGAAGACTTGTTAGTGAGGCTAAAAAATTTGCTACCGATGCAGCATGGGAGGTAGCAAATAAAGCCATGCAGATCATGGGGGGTATTGGTTATACTGATATATACCCAATTGAAAGATTTATAAGGGACATTAGACTTACTCAGATATGGACAGGAACAAATGAAATAATGAGTCTACTTATCCAACACGAATACTATAATGAAGTTTTAAATTCTGAAAAGGACGATAGAGATGTTGAAAAGGATGCACAACATTATATGGATGATGTAGAAAAATGTTTTAATGATGAAGATATGTGGAAGAATATGTAATATAGATACGGTGGGTAGGTCTGTTTTATCTAAAATAGATCTACCTTATTTTTGTTGAGAACCTCTATTATTCAATATTGCTTTTTTAATCCTTGATGTATTTGCCCCAATAATTTTAGTGCCGTCTTCTAAGAAAAAAGTGGGAACAGAATTTATCTTAAGATCTTCTGCCAATTTAACAACTTCCTCTATTAGCTTTTTCGCACTATCGCATGTTTTGGTTTGTTTTTTTAAGGGGAAATTTGTGTTTATATAAGTATCTAAATCCATATTACTACAAATTACCTTCTCAATTTCCCT
>NZ_JBMYBT010000141.1:0-30985 GCF_053993635.1 Desulfothermus sp.
TCCTGGCAAGTTGAGATATCACATCCTTGTTCTCCTTTAAAAAATCCATATGACCTTCATCAACTCTGGCTATCACATCTACCTTGGTGCCAGGATTTAAATCAAATTCACTCTTTATATTTCTTATACCAACAACAACGCCCTGGAAAAATCTCATTTGTTCATCTAAGGTTTTATCTTCCCACTCAGGTCTATATTCTGGAAATTTTACCTTACTTAAATCCTTTTCTTTTATACCTGGGAGAAGGGAGTATATATGTTGGGTAATAAAGGGTATAAATGGATGAAGAAGTATAAGGAGCTCAGAAAATACCTTAATTAGGCAGTTTCTAGCCCTTGCCTTAATAATAGAATCATCTGAATAGAGTTCTTTTTTTATCATCTCTAAATACCAATCGCAGAAGGTATGCCAGAAAAACTGATATAGGGCCTGGGCACTTTCGTTAAAATAATAGTTTTCCAGGGTCCTTTCCACTTCTTTTTTTAAGCCTTCTAATGCATGGAGGATATATCTGTGTGCAAAACTTAAAATGTTAGGGTCAACATTCTCTATGTTTACTGAATCGTCTGCATTAATGAGCACAAACCTTCCAGCATTCCAGATCTTGTTTATAAAATGTTTATATCCTTCAATCCTGGCTTCAGAGAGTTTTATGTCCCTTCCCATTGCAGCAAATGCAGTGAGGGTAAATCTCAGGGCATCTGCGCCATATTTTGCGATCATATCCAAGGGGTCAATAACATTCCCTGTTGATTTGCTCATCTTTTTGCCATGCTCATCTCTGACCAGGGCATGGATGTAGACATGTTTAAATGGCACGTCTCCCATAAAGTGGATGCCCATCATCATCATTCTGGCAACCCAGAAGAATATTATGTCAAAACCAGTAACTAGGAGGGATGTGGGGTAATAAATATTTAGCTCTTTGGTCTTATCTGGCCATCCAAGTGTGGAAAATGGCCATAGGGCAGAAGAAAACCAGGTATCCAACACATCTTCTTCCTGAACTATATTTTTGGAACCACATGCAGGACAGGTGGTGATGTCCTCGGTTGATACACTTAATTTCCCACATTCATTGCATGTCCAGGCAGGGATCCTGTGTCCCCACCAGATCTGCCGGGAGATGCACCAGTCCTTTATGTTGTCTAACCATTCAAAATAGGTCTTTGTCCAGGACTCGGGAAAAAATTTTGTCTTTCCATCTAAAACTGCCTGTTTTGCTGGTTTTGCCAGTGGTTTTGTCTTTACAAACCACTGTTTTGAGACCAGGGGCTCAATTATTGTCTTGCACCTGTAACAGTGGCCAACACTGTGTAAAAGATCTTCAACTTTTTCTAAAAGTCCTTGTTTTTTCAACTCTTCAACTACCTTTTCCCTGCACTCAAATCTCTCTAATCCTTTAAATTTCTCACCAGCATCTTTGGTCATATATCCATTTTCATCTATGACCCTAACGAGCTCTAAGTTGTGTTTTTTCCCTAGTTCAAAGTCATTTGGGTCATGTCCAGGGGTGACTTTAAGACATCCAGTTCCAAATTCCATATCCACATAATTATCAGAAATTACAGGGATAATTCTGTCAGTTAAGGGAAGTTTTACCTTTTTTCCAATATATTTTTTATATCTTTCATCTTCTGGATTTACACATACAGCTGTATCTCCCAGCATTGTCTCTGGACGGGTGGTAGCAACTATTAAAAAGTCATCCTCATCTACCAGGGGATATTTTATGTAATATAAATGCCCTTGTTTTTCTTCATGCTCAACCTCCAGGTCAGCCAGGGCAGTATGGCATCTTGGGCACCAGTTGATCATGTAATCGCCTTTATATATAAGACCTTCATTGTATAGCCTTACAAAGACTTCTCTAACAGCCCTTGATAACCCTTCATCCATTGTGAACCTGAGCCTGCTCCAGTCAACAGATGCACCTAAACATTTTATCTGGTTTAAGATCTTACCTCCATATTCTTCTTTCCACTTCCATACCCTTTCAATGAATCTTTCCCGGCCTAGATCCTGTCTTGTAAGTCCTTCCTTTGCAATTGCCCTTTCAACTACATTTTGGGTAGCTATTCCAGCATGGTCTGTGCCTGGAACCCAGAGTACGTTATATCCTTTTTGCCTTTTGTATCTGCACATTATGTCCTGCAAGGTGATATTTAAGGCGTGACCCATGTGTAGGGTGCCTGTTACATTGGGTGGAGGGATAACAATTGAAAATGGCTCGCCTAAATGATCAGGATCTGCCACATAGGTGTTTTCTTTATCCCATATCTCTATTAATTTTTTCTCTATTGCTTCTGGCTCATATCCTTTTTCTATGGTCTTTATCTCCATGGTAACCAACTCCACTTTCTATTTTTTGTTATAGGTTTTTTATGGACAATTGAAATTTATTAAATTAAAAATTTAAATGTATTTACATAGGGCAATTTTATTGTTGAAAATTGACTATAAATAACACCACATGATGTTTGTCAAGGGAGTTTGCCATGATAATTGATGCACATGTCCATATATGTCCTAGGGAAGTGAGGGCAGAGAGGGAAAAATTTTTAGATGGTGAAGAAGAATTTGCGGCTATTTACAGAGATCCAAAGGCCAAATTAGTTGGGGCAAAAGAGCTTATTGAAGAGATGGATCAGGAGGGCGTGGATAAGTCTGTTGTGTTCGGATTTCCCTGGCGAAAAAAAGAACATTTTAGATTAAATAATGATTATGTGCTGGAATGCGCACGCAAATATCCAGATAGACTTATTCCTTTTTGTTGTTTTAGTTTAGATTCTCCTTATATTGAAGAGGAGATTAAAAAATGTATTGATCAGGGTGCTAGAGGTGTTGGTGAGATTGCCTTTTATACAAGGGACATGGGAGAGGACGAGAGAAAGATCTTATCCAGGGTAGCCAGGATATGTGAAGAGGCTAATATTCCGATATTACTCCACACAAATGAGCCTGTTGGGCATTTTTATTTGGGAAAGAGCCCAATGACGTTGAAAAATCTCTATTTAGTTATAAAAGAAAATCCCAATACAAAATGGATACTTGCACACCTTGGTGGAGGGCTTCCTTTTTTTGGATATTTGAAAAGAGAAGTTAAGGATGTTTTAAAAAATTGTTGGTTTGATACAGCTGCCATGATTTTTTTGTATGAGCCAAGAGCGCTTTGCGTTATGATGGATGCAATTGGCGATGAGAAATTTATTTTTGGAACAGATTATCCCCTTGTTCCTCCGTCAAGATATATGAAAGAGTTTGAAAAGATTGAGCTTGATGGAACAAAAAGGAAAAAGATATTGGGAGAAAATTTTTTAAATATAGGAGCTTGCTAGTATCTATAGGTAAAAGCCTGGAGAGAAAATGTTAAAAAATATTCTCTCCTCTGGCTGGTTAATGAAAACGGGTAACTTTATCCATTCAATAAATATTAACAAATGAAAAAATATCTTAAAATTTTTATTTGTTTTTTAATTATTTTTTGCATTTTTTTTGTTGTTGAAACTCATTCAGGTCCACTTGAGTTACAACTTCTTAAAAAAAGGGCATACAAAGGTGACACTGTAGCTGAATATTTGTATGGAAGGAAGCTGGTTTTAGGTGATTATCCAATGGAAAAAAAAATAAAGGGAATACATTTTTTAAAAAAATCAGCATTAAAAGGATATGCCCCAGCAATTTTATTTTTGGCTCAGATGTATGAAAAGGGTATAGGTGGTATTAAGATAAATTTTGTTGAAGCATATAAATGGTATAAAAAAGGAGAAGAGATAGGGCTTGAGATTGCAAAAATAAAGCTGGCTCCTTTGCATAAAGAAAAAAACAATGAAGATTTTCGTTTATTTGGTATTGTATTAAGAGGTGCTAGAAGATTTGCCTTAAGTTATATTTTGCAAAAACATGGTGCAGTGCCGATTAAGATTAATGAAAATTCATTTTGTGATCTTTTTAGTACTCAGAAATTATTACCAGGAACAGATCTTATGCAGGTGTGTTACAATAAAGACGGCGAATTCGCTCTCCTTGAATACAGATATCCACCAAGACCTGTTGATTATGATAAGCTTCTGGCTTCATGGCTTGCGAAACTCAAAAAGAAATATGGTAATCCCAAAGAGATCAGGGTAAATAACCTTGTTGATAGATATGTTTGGGAAAAAAAAGGAATTTTGATATATTTTTGGATAGAACCAAAGACCTATACCTGTTTTTTGAGGTATGTGGATCCAGATACATACAAAGAATTATATGAATTGTACAGAGCCAACAAAGAGAGAAAAAAACTTAATAGGGTTGAATTTTTTTAGGAGTATTTAACAATATGTGTGAGTGATCAGTGTGAGTGGACAATAGCTCACAGATTCAGATCACAGATAATCAGTATAAGAAACAGATCACCCACACAGATCACTTTTAATTAGCTTATGAAAATTCATTTTAAGTTATCACCCTATGCATATCCCATGATATTTTTTGCCCTGGTAATTTTTGTTGGAGCTTTTTTATTGCATATGGATTTTAGCCTTGCAAAAGGTCCTATATCCTGGGTAGATGCCTTATTTACTGCCACATCGGCCACTTGTGTAACAGGACTCATAGTAGTTGATACAGGGACTTTTTTTACAAGGATTGGCCAGATAATAATCTTGAGTTTAATCCAGATAGGCGGTCTTGGAATAATGACAATCACATCTCTAATTTTTTATTTATGGAGTAGGAGAATTTCTTTGACTGACAGGATAGCTGTTGGACAGGGACTGTTGCACGACCCAACATTTTCTCTGGGCAGTTTTTTGATAAAAGTGGCTGTTATGACCTTTGTTATTGAGGGGATGGGTTCTATTTTATTGTATCTGTATTTAGGTGGAAAAATAGATTATTTCTCGGCCCTGTTTCATTCAATATCTGCCTTTTGTAATGCAGGATTTTCCCTGTATTCAGATAGTCTAGTGCAATTTAGGAGTGATGTTTGGTTGAATTTTATAATAATGTCTTTAATTATCCTGGGAGGACTTGGTTTTTCAGTTCTTCAAGAGCTCTATAATTACATACCCTTACGGCTCAAAGGTGAAAGAATAAGGCTTAGCTGGCATACTCAGGTAGTTCTCTCTACAACCTTTTTTTTGATTATTGGTGGAAGTCTATTTATTTTTCTTGCAGAATATTTTGCAAACAATCTCCAATATCCTTTTAAAGAAAAGTTCTTATTGTCAATCTTTCAGTCTGTAACCTGTAGAACAGCTGGATTTAATACCGTAAGTATTGGACATTTGACCAATGTATCCCTTTTTATAATGATTATGCTTATGTTCATAGGTGGAGCACCTGGATCATGTGCTGGGGGCATTAAAGTTACCACCTTTAGAACTATTTTGGCCTATGCCAGATCTCAAATATTTCTTAAAGGAAAACAGGCAGTTATTGGAAATTTTGCAGTAAAAGAAGAGGATTTGAACAAGGCAATTGTTTTATTTATATTTGCCTCTGGAATTATTTTTTTAGCGGTTATGTTATTAAATATAACTGAAGGAGGGGATGTTCCACATGTTTTTACCAGGGGGCTTTTTTTAGAGGTACTTTTTGAAGCCACTTCAGCATTTGGTACTGTGGGACTTTCAACAGGCCTTACCCCTCATTTAAGTTTAGCAGGAAAGTTGATTATTATCACTCTTATGTTTATTGGACGCTTGGGTCCAATTTTGTTTTTATCCTTTGTACAACATATTCAAGAAGAACCCAGGTTTTTTTGGCCTGAAGAAAATATTTTAATAGGCTAGGGTGATATTTATGGCAAGAAAATTATTTATCGGTATTATTGGGTTGGGTAAATTTGGGATATCTCTGGGAAAGACCCTTATAAAAATGGGCTACGAAGTATTGGGCGTGGACAGAGATGAAGAGGCAATAAAGAGGGCTCAATCTATCTTTACTCAAGTCTATCGGGCAGATGTACAGGACAAAAAAGTACTTGAACAGTTGGGATTTAAAGATGTTACACATGCTGTTGTAAGTGTAGGATCTTCCATATCCACAAGTACCATGGTCTCTTTTTATTTAAAAGAAATTGGAGTGGAGCAGGTTTGGGTCAAGGCAATAAACGAGGATCATGAGAAATTACTGAAAAAAATAGGCGTTGATTATGTTGTCATTCCTGAGAGGGCTGCAGCCCAGGAACTTGCTTTGAGAATGGCCCTTCCTGGATTTTTAGAGATTTTACCCTTTGGTCAAAGCGTAGTGATTCAAGAAAAGGTCGTGGATAAATGGGATGGAAAGACATTAAGGGAGTTAGACCTTGCAAATAAGTTTCACATTCAGGTAATAGCAATAAAACAAGAGGAAAAGGGAGAATATAAGTTTGTTCCAAAGGGAAACGATATTTTAAAAAAAGGGGATACTCTGGTTATCATTGGTGAGATGGAAAATCTTTTAAAGGTCAATTCATAGTTTTTCAAATTCTGGTCATATGCTGGAAAAATATGTAGGGAGCATAATTGATGTTTAATTTTTTTAGGAAGAATAACAACCAGATAGAATCAAATGAAGAAATAAGAGAACATTTAGAGCGAGAAAATCCAGTTTTAAAAGAAGTTGTGGATGGTTTTTTTCAATTGGATTTTTTGCTTCACTCCCTTGGATATTTAAAAAAAACAGAATCTCTTACAAAGATGATGTCGTGGTGGCCTGTTATTTCTATCCTGGGAACTTATTCAGCTGGAAAATCCTCTTTTATTAATTATTATCTTGACTATCCAATTCAAGAAACAGGGGTGCAGGCTGTTGACGATAAATTTACAGTGATATGTTATTCTCCTGAGAAAAAAGTAAGAATCCTGCCTGGATTTGCACTGGATTCAGACCCAAGGTTTCCCTTTTACAAAATAAGCAAAGCAATAGATGAAGTATTACCAGGAGAAGGAGCGTATTTAGATTCCTACCTTCAGCTCAAGACCTGTCCCAGTGAAAAATTAAAGGGAAAAGTATTTATTGATTCGCCGGGATTTGATGCAGATGAGAAAAGGGCTTCGACACTTAGAATAACCGATAGGATAATTGATCTTTCTGACCTTGTGCTCATATTTTTTGATGCAAGACACCCAGAGCCTGGTTCCATGAAAGATACTTTGGAGCACCTTGTTAAAACCACTGTTAAGAGAAGAGATTCCAATAAATTTTTATATATTTTAAATCAAATAGATGTAACTGCAAAAGAGGATAATTTAGAAGCAGTATATGCATCATGGCAAAGGGCACTTGTTAGATATGGAGTGAGTGCTGGAAAATATTTTTGCATATATAATCCAATTGCCTGCAATGTGATAGAAGATCCTGAAACAAAAAAAAGATATGAAAGAAAAAGAGATCACGACCTGGATTTAATATCAAAGCGTATTGAAGATGTTAAAATAGAGAGGACATACCGCTTAGTAAGATTACTTAAAGACTATGTAGGCAAATTAAAAAATACAACTCTGCCAATTGTATCTGAATTCAGAGATAAATTAAAGAAATATACCTTGATTTTAGATTTTATATGTTATGGAATGATTTTTTTGATTATTCAAATGGGACACTTACTTTTTACAGATACGGGATCAGGTGAGTTTTGGATAAGAATTTTAAAGGGAATATTTACATCAGCTCCATCCTTTATGGGATTTTTAGTTTTTTTACTACTATTATTTGGTATCCACTGCGCTATTAAAAAAAAGGTTGGGGAGATTTTAGCAAAAAAGTTTATAGAGGATGTTCCAGATAAAGAAAAGGATAACTATATGCAGTGCTTTTTAAAGAACATAAAGTGGTATGCCCCTATATTTAGAAAATATCCCATGGGCTGGAATGAAAAATTAGTAAATACACTTAAAAAATTAAATTCAGATGTAAATTTATTCATTCAAAAGTTAAATCAAGAATACACTGATCCCTCTGGAAAAAATTATACATAAATCTCATACCTGGGATCATACATCAGAGATTTCAGATGATCTTTAATTGATTTCGGTCTTGGCAATTTACAGAGATTCAATTCATATGCAATTTCAGAGACACGGCAGGCAATCTCAAGGGAGACAGATCTAATCTTAGACAATGATGGATAAACCCTTCCTACTTTTAAGTCTTCTTCTGACACCTGTTTAGAGAGAATTTTTGCAGCTTCTAGGAAAAATAGATCAGGTATCTTTTTGATCATAAAACCAACTGCAGCAAGTCCAATGCCAGGAAAAATATATACATTATTTCCCTGTCCTGGGTGAAAAGTTTTTCCCATGCAGTCCACTGGTGGAAATGGGCTTCCACTGGCAAATATTGCCTTGCCCTTGGTGTAAAAGTAGGCCTCATAGGCGGTACACTCTGATTTTTCAGTGGGATTTGACAGGGCAAAAATAATTGGCCTTTCATTTATTTTGGCCATTGTTTTAAGAACCTGTTCGTTGAAAGCTCCTTTTTGACCGCACACGCCAATTATAGCAGTTGGTTTTAATTTTTTTATGGCCTCAACAAAATCAGAGACCTCAGGATGTTCATGGGCAAATTTAGATTTTCTCGGATTTAATCCTTTCCTCCCCTTTACAATGAGTCCTTTTGAATCAAAGAACCAGCACCTGAGTTTTGCTTCCTCTTCCTTTAATCCTTCCTGTTTTAATGCCTCTATAATTAGATTTCCTATTCCCAGTCCAGCTTCTCCAGCTCCCATGAATAGAAATTTTTGATCTTTTAATGGTTTATTTGTTATTCTGAGTGCACTGAGAATACCTCCCAATGCAACAGCTGCAGTGCCCTGTATATCGTCATTGAATGTACACATGTGCTCTCTGTATCTTTCTAATAGCACAAATGCATTTTCATTTCCAAAGTCTTCAAATTGAACTAATATATGGGGATATTTGTCTTTAACAGCACACATAAACTCATCGACTAATTTATAATATTTTTCTCCTCTCCATCTCCTATGGGGCATTCCAATATATAATGGATCCTTTAATAGTTCGTCATTTTCAGTGCCAACATCTATTACCACAGGTAGACAATATGCTGGATGGATTCCTCCGCATACAGTATACAAAGAGAGCTTACCAATAGGTATACCCATACCATTAGCACCTAAATCACCTAGTCCTAAAATCCTTTCCCCATCAGTAACAACTATGATTCTGACATCTTTATATGGCCAATTGTCTAAAATTTTTCTGAATTTACCTCTATATTTAGTTGCAAAATAAAATCCACGGGGCCGCCTGTATATGTGTGCATATTGTAAACACGCCTTTCCTACAGTAGGAGTGTATATTATGGGTAGTAATTCTTCTAAATTTTCCATAACTAATCTGGTAAATAAGGCCTCATTTCTATCTTGCAAGGAGGTCAAGAAAATGTATTTTTCAATATCTGACGTCTTTCTGTTAAGATTTTCTTTTACCCGCATGAGCTGGGTTTCCTGGGTAACTACTCTTGGAGGTATTAGACCTTCTAGTCCAAAGGCCTCTCTTTCTTCGTCAGTGAATGCTGTATCTTTGTTCAGTAATGAATTTCTAAGAAGTGCAATTCCTTTTGGAAAGGCGCTTATATCGTATTTCATTTTTAGGCTCCCTATAGAAGGGCAGCCTTAGCTGCCCCATTTTTTTTATTAATCAGCAAGTTCCAACGCCTTTTTGATCCTATCTTTTCCAATTACATCATAAAATTCTGGATATATCTTTCTCATTGCCTTTTCCCATATTTTTCTTTCTTCAGGGGTGAGATAGTGGATTTTTACCTTTCCAGATTCTTCAATTTTCTTGAGTTGTTCCTTTTCTAATTTAGATGACAGTTCCCAATTTTTGTCAGTTGCATCTTTTACGCATTTTTTTAGTATGTTTTTTAGATCAGAAGGCAGGCTATTCCAAAAGATTTGATTGGTAACAAGCATATAGCCCAAATATCCATGATTTGAGATAGTCATGTATTTTTGGACCTCATAGAATTTTTTTGTGTAAATATTGGAAATAGTATTTTCCTGGCCATCTACAACTCCCTGCTGCAGGGCACTGTATACCTCAGAAAAAGGCAACACCTGTGGGCTCGCACCAACTGCCTTAAATTGAGCTTCCAGAACCTTTGATGACATAATTCTAAACTTTTTTCCTTTTATGTCCTGGGGGAGTCTAATGGGATGATCATCCAATGTCAATTGTTTAAAACCATTATCCCAATATGCGAGACCCACAAGACCTATCCTTGAAACACTTCTTAAGAGTTCTTGTCCAACATCACTCTCCATAAATTTCCTTAAATGTTTTCTATCTTTAAATAGAAATGGTAAATCAAAAATTTGCAGTTCTGGTACAAATCCAGTGAATTTTGAAAAACTAGGACATGCCATTTGGATTGCGTTCATCTTTAATGCTTCAATTGCCTCTCTGTCTCCATAGAGCACTGCATTTGGATAGACCTGTACCTTGATCTTACCTTTTGTGCGTTCTTCTACAATCTTCTTAAAGTACTCTGCAGCTTGACCTTTTGGCGTATCAACTGCTACTACATGAGAAAATTTGATTACATAGCTTTTTGCCAGTGCACTGCTGGTCAAAAAACTCAGGGCAATTAAACCTGCTGTTAAGATTAATAAGCTTCTTTTAAACATGATAAACCCCTCCTGTTTTTGAGTTTTTTATTATTAAAATCCATTATTTCCCATAGATTAAATGTGGTAAAAATAGTGATATTTGAGGAATATATGTAATTATAATCAGACCTATTAGTAGTGCAAAAAACCATGGCATAGATGCCCTAATAGTTTGCTGTAAACTAAGGCCTGATATTCCACTTGCCACAAACAGATTTAATCCAACAGGTGGTGTGAGCATACCTATCTCCATATTCACTGTTATTACTACTCCAAGATGTATTGGGTCAATCCCTAATTTTACAGCTATTGGAAAGATGAGTGGGGCAAGTATCATGATTAGGGAAGTGGGCTCCATAAAGTTTCCACCCAACAATAACAGGAGATTTACAAATATAAGAAAGTAGTATTTATTCAAATGTAAACTGATAATCCAGTTTGTTAGATTTTGAGGGATTTGTTGAGTAGTTAAAAAATAGGCAAAAATCATTGCATTGGCAATTATGAACATGATCATGGCAGCTGTGGTGGCTGACGATTTAATCACCTGGGGTATATCCTTTAGACTCAAGTCTTTATACACAAATGTTGATACAAAGAATGCATACACTGCAGAAACTGCTGCTGCCTCTGTGGGGGTAAACAGTCCTCCATATATACCACCAATCACTATTATAATAACCATAAGGCCCCATATGGCTTCTTTAAATGAAGCCCATATTTCTTTTGGTGGAGCCATTTTGGTCTTTTTTCTTCCAGCTTTTTTGGCGGCCAAATAAGTTACAAACATGAGCATTCCACCTAAGAAGATAGCAGGAATAACACCTGCCATAAATAGCTCCCCAATAGATTGGTCTACTGTGACCCCATAAACTATAAGTACTATAGATGGGGGCATTAAGATCCCTAGGGAACCAGCACAGGCAATAGAACCAACAGAAAAGGCTTCACTATAGCCATCTTCTCTTATAGATCCCATCATAAGAGATCCAATGGCAGCAACAGTGGCCGGAGATGATCCACTTACTGCTGCAAAAATAACACAGGCAAAGATGGCTGACATTGGGAGGCCGCCAGGGAGATGGCCAACCAGTGATCTGGCAAACCTTATAATCCTTTTTGCCGTTCCACCCTGGGAGAGGAAATTACCCATTAAAACAAATAGAGGTATGGCCATAAGGGCGTATTTGTCAATTGAACCAAAAAGCTTTTGGGCAACAAGCATTGGCGGGTCATAGGTAAATGCAAGGATACATATAATAGTTGACATACCCAATGCAACCGCAATGGGAATCCCAATTAATAGAAAGAAAAACAAAAGTCCAAAAAGTACAGCAGCTTCCATGGATTTTCTCCTTATTCTTCTTTCATTATTTTTTCGTATTCAAACTCCTGAACAGGGGTTTTAATTGTCAAAACTAACTTATATAACACCTGATAAGTAGAAATTATCAGTGAAATTGGTACGCAAAGATAGATAATCCAGAAGGGAATCCTTAAGTCTATATCTATTTGTTTTAAATTGATACTAAATTTAATGAAATCCAGACCCCACTTTGTAAAACAAGTTAGGAAAATGAGTATTATTATAAGGTTGATACACAGAAGCCACTTGCCAAATTTTGGAGGAATACTCTGGATTAAAAATGTAACTCCAATGTGCATTCCGGTCCTAAACCCATATGCAGCTCCAAATAGGGCAGACCATATAAATAAATAAGAGGTGAGTGCCCCTGCCCATGAAAGGGAAGCACCAAATGCATATCTCAATATGACATTTATAAAGGCTACTATTGTTGCAACAGACATGCATATGGTCATTACTGTGATACTGAATATGGATATAGCGTTGTCTAATTTCTTAAACATGGTTATACTCCCAAAATTTAGATAACTTTAATATATCCTCATTTTTGGGTAGGATAATTTTTTAGAAGAAAAATAAAAGTGGAATTTTTTGTATTTTTTTGTAAGAAATTTTCTTACATTTATTTTGGGGAAATCTGTGGAAATTTTGGGTAATTATTAGAGGTTATTTTATTGATAGGAGGGGAGATTAGAGAACAATGTGAGTGGATAACAGATTACAGATTTTTTTAAAGAAAAATGCGTAATTACATCAAATTTATTTGATTTTTAATAAAAGTTGTTTTGTTTAATCTGTAATATGGGTATGAACATACTTAATTTAATTTGTCCTTCACCGAGAATTTGTTGTTGGTAAATTTTACTTGACTTTAAAGTCTGCTAAGAGTAAAATCTATAATATAGCTAAAGGTATTTATTTAAACAATCTCCAAGATTATTGCTAAATTTAAGACCCCTCTTTCCTAAATTAATTCTTTTGACTAGATATAATTTTATAAGAAGAAATTTTTATTTTATCATAAAAAATAATCTATTTTATTTTACAAAAGGAGATTTTTAACTATGCAGAATAAACTAAAATTCTCCACTAAAATTCAGCTTAGCATTATGTTAGTAGTATTAAGTGGAATTTTTTCCGTATCTTTGATTAATTATTTAAGAGTGAACAGTTTTTTGCAAGATTTGAGTAAGACTTATATTAAAGAGACCCTTGCTAGAGTCTATGAAGCACTTCATATGAAAAATGAAATTACCCAATCCAAGCTAAATTCAGATTTAAAACTTATGGAGATGATGGCTAGTTTATACGGTGACTTTCATGTGGATAAAAATAAATGGATAGAGATGGATATAATAAATCAGTTTACAAAAGAAACTGAGCATGTGAAGATTCCCATATTAAAAATTGGAGACATGAAAGTTAATAATAACTTTGAGTTAGTAGATAAAATTCAAAAAATAGCAGGAGGAACAGCTACTATTTTTCAAGTTTTGCCTGGCAAACTTCTTAGAGTGTCCACTAATGTAAAGAAATTAGATGGAAGTAGAGCTATTGGTACCTATATTCCATCTTCATCTCCTGTGTATAAAACAGTGATGTCAGGTGAAATTTATAGGGGGAAGGCATATGTGGTTAATGCGTGGTATATAACAGCTTATAAACCAGTGAGGGATCCAGCAGGTAATATTGTGGCGGTGATTTATGTGGGTAGAAAAATTTTAGGACCAGAACTTAAAAACTTTTTGCAACAGGTACATATTAATGGAAAAGGATATTTATATGTATATGATTCTTCTGGAAGGGTATTATATCATCCTGATGAAAGACAGATTGGAAACAACATCAAAACACTTCCTTTTGGAAACAAATTATTAAAGATCCAGAAGGGTTTTGTAGAATACAATTGGAAATCAGTAGCTAAAATAGCCGGGATTACTTATTTTAAACCATGGGATTGGTATTTTGCATATACAATTAATAAAAGGGATTTGCTTTTTGGTATAGATAGGTCCCTAATTTTCTCAAGCTCAATGATTGCTATAGTAGTAGTTATGTTATCCATTTTAATAGGATGGATACTTGTAAACAATTTGACAAAGATTTTGAAAAAAATTTCAGAGGGATGTAATAAAATAGCTAGAGGAGAATATGACTTTAAAATTGATTATAATGTAAATGATACAATAGGTAAAACGGTTTCTGCTGTTCATGAAATGGCTGAAAATATAAAAGAGAAGATATTTCTGTTAAATTCTTATCGAGCTGCTATTCCACTTCCTATGTTTAGTATTGATACTAAAAGGATAGTACAATATGCCAATGATGCAATATGCAAGCTAACTGGACATACTAAGGAAGAAGTTATTGGTAAATTAAAAGGATTTGAGATGCTCAACTATCCATCCCTAGAAGTATGTGAGGTTTGTAAGCCAGTAGGAGAAATTGTTATTCCTAAAAAACAACCATGGGAAGGTGAGGTGAAATTCCACCATAAAAATGGAGAGGAGCGTTTTGCTATAGCAACTGCTTTTCCTCTGTTAGAAAAGGGAGAAATTCTGGAAATTCTCATTATACTCCAGGATATTACTAAACTTAAACAACATCAGAAGCTTGTTGAAAAACAATCAAATAAACTTAAGTCTGCTGTGAGAACAATTAATGAAATTACTGAATTTCTTGCATCTACCTCAGAAAAGTTGTCCTCACAAATCGAGGAGGCTGCTAAGGGTGCAGAATTCCAAAAACAGAATATATCTAAAACTTCTGAAGCAATGGAACAGATGAATACAACAACTTTGGAAGTTGCCCAAAATGTGGCGGAAGCAGCAGAAAGTACTGATATGGCAAGAGAAAAGGCAATTGAAGGAGAGAGAGTGGTAAAACAGTCTATTGACTCCATAAAAGAAGTTGAGAAAATAACTAACCAGGTAAAAGAAAACATGAAATATCTTGAAGAAAAGGCGGAAAATATTGGAAGTGTTATAAATGTAATCACAGAGATTGCTGATCAGACCAATTTGCTTGCTTTAAATGCTGCTATAGAGGCAGCTAGGGCAGGTGAATACGGGAGAGGATTTGCAGTAGTTGCAGATGAAGTAAAAAAATTGGCAGAAAAGACCATGAATGCCACTAAAGAAGTGGAAAACGCTCTTGCCTCCATACGGGAAGCCGTTGCCAAAAATGTTAGAGACACGATGAATGCAAGTAAGGCTGTTGATAGATCTAGTGAATTGGCTGCTAATTCTGGTGAGGCATTAAAGGAAATTGTGCAGTTGTCTGAAACCAATGCAGATAAGGTTAGAGCAATTGCAACTGCTGCAGAAGAACAATCTGCATCTAGTGAACAGATAACAAAATCCATAGAAGAGATCAATAGAATTTCAACTGAGACCAGTGAAGGTATGCAGCAAGCAGCTGAGGCAGTTGCTGATCTTGCGATGCAGGCACAAAAATTAAAGGAATTGGTAGAAGAAATAGAGATGTAGTTAACATTAAAAATTTGTAAAAAAATTATTAAAAGAAGTATGTTACATACCTAACTTTTGGCAAAAAGTATTTTTTTAGCATCGACTAAATAAATTTACACAAATAATGTTACAGACTTGTATTTCCAAATTTTATTGGCTCAGCGAAGGAATTATATGAGTTTATGTTGAATTGCGAATCTGGATATATCTGCATTGTTTCTCAAGCGTAATTTTTTTAGAATCCTTTGTCTGTATGTATCAATAGTCTTGACACTCAAATTATAGGCCTTTGCAATTTCCTTGTTAGTCTGTCCCTGGGCTATTCTTTTTAAAACCTGGAGTTCTCGGGTGGATAGGATATCTAAAGGTGAAGAGCCTTCTCCCCTTGATATTTTTAATGCAATAATTTCTGCTACATCTTCAGGAAGATATCTCTTTCCTGAATAAATCCGTCTAATAGCTGATACCAGTTCATCTGCAACGCTTTTTTTGGTCAGATATCCCATTGCCCCGGCTTCAATTGTTCTGAAGATGTATTGCTCTTCCTCGTGCATTGTAAGCACGAGCACGTAAATTTGTGGGGCTGTCTGTTTTAAAATATTTATTACTTCCAGTCCATCATATCCAGGCATAGTAATATCCAATATCAAGATATCAGGATGAAGTTTTAGAGCTAAATCTACAGCTTCTTTGCCATCTAGTGCATGGCCTATTACTTCCATGTCTTCACATTCATCTATTATTCTCTTTAGCCCTTCAATTACCAGGAGGTGATCGTCTGCTATAAGTATTTTTATCTTTTTGCCCATATGTCCCTAATTATTTTGCAAAGTTATATGGGAAATATACCAATAACTTTTGTCCCTAGGTTGTTTTTAGATTTTATTATTATTTTTCCTCCAACAAGCTCTGCCCTTTCCTGCATTCCCATAAGTCCAAAACTACTTCCATGTTCTCTTTTATGATTTATATCAAAACCAATTCCATCGTCTCCAACTTTTAAGATCACATTTTCGTTCTTGGCCTTTAATAGAACTGAGATTTTGTTTGCCTTTGAGTGTCTCACAGCATTTGTAATGGCTTCCTGTGCTATTCTGTATATGGCAATGGCTCTTGTACTGTCTATTGGAGGTATATGACCTTTTTTGTATGTATAAATTATATTGGTTCTTTTTTCAAAGTCTGAAATAAGAGATTCCAGGGATTCTCCTAATCCCAGGTGGTCAAGAGAGCCTGGTCTTAAATGAAATGCAAGGCTCCGTATCTCATCTATGGTTTTGTTAATTAGCTCCTGCATACCAACAATTCGTTTTTGATACTTATGATTGTTACCTATGTTTTTCTTAAGCCAGGATACATCCATGTTTAATACAGTTAATATTTGTCCCAATTCATCATGGAGTTCTTTAGAAATCCTTTCTCTTTCTATTTCCTGATTTTTTATTATGTTTCTGGAAAGTTGTTTTAGTTTTTTTTGGGCCTTTTCAAGTTCAGTTATATCAGTTGAAATTGCACAAATGCCGTCAACCTCATGTTCTTCTGTGAATATGGGGAATCTCATGGTGAGGAAGGAATAAGCCTTTCCATCCCTTTCAATAATTTCCTTTGTCTTAATGGGTTTTTTGGATTTTAAGACCTCTTTGTCCTTGATTTCAAAATCTAAGAACACAGGTATATTGGAAAATTGTGAGCCTGTTTTACCCACTAGTTGGGGATTGGACACATTAAAAAAGTTCTCAAATCCAGGATTTACCAACTTAAATTCCATGTCCTTGTTTTTTAAATAAATCATTGAGGGTGAATATTTTAATATTGATGAAATTTCCTGGGTCCTCTGTTTTACCAATTTTTCTAATTTCTTTGAATATGCACTAAGCTTTTTTTTGGTTTCTTTTAGTTCTTGTTGTTCCTTTAGCCTTTTGGTGACATCAACTGATATTGCCAGGGTTTCAACAACTTCGTTGTATTCATCTTTAATTCCATAACACGACAGCAATATATCCATAATTTCGCCGTTTTTCTTTACAAATTGGTAATGGATATTTTGGGCCTTTCCTGTTTTAAAAAAATTTGGCAAAATTTTTTCTTCTGCCAATTTTCTTGACTCTTCAGTAAAGAAAGAAGTTAGTTTTTTTCCTATTACTTCCTCTCTGGTGTAACCAGTTAAGTCCAGCCAATAGTCGCTCACCTTAAGGAGCCTGTAATTCCTGTCAATTGAATGCAACATAGCAGGGGTGTTGTGGTAGATGGATCTATATTTTTCTTCACTTTCTCGTAATTTCTTTTCTACCAGTTCCCTTTCCTTGAGTTCTTTTTGTGCCACATGTGCAAGGATATATACCAGAATTGCAATTATAAGGAGTATAAGAGCAATAAAAGGGCCTGCTATTTGTAAAATTGGCCTGTGAACCATATTTAATACTTGTTTTTCATCTAAGAGATATATAAGACTCCAACCAGGGAAAAAGTCTGCAGTCCTTTCAAAAACTAGGTATTTATTGCCTGATGCATCGTATGCAATGTGGTTTTTAAATTTAAATCCACTGTATAGCCATGGCCCGTTTCCCATTTGACGACTTTTTTTGATTTTATAGATAGTATTATTGTCTAAGTAGTGGGTAGTAAAAAATATCCATTCTTTTTTATTGGAAATAAATATAATTCCATCAGGGTTGACAAAGAAGAATATTCCAGGAAATTTTGATAAAAATTTTGATTCCAAATAATCAACTGATGTTTTTATTACCACTACTCCTGATGGTTGTTCATTGTCTTCTATATATACAGGCTGAGAAAAATAGATTCCCCTTTTGTGGGAAGTGGTTCCAAGGGCAGGGTATGTTGCAGGAATTCCTGACATTGCTTTTGTAAAATATGGTCTAAAGGAAAAGTTTTTTCCCACAAAAGAATTGGGGGAGTTTCTATTACTGGATGCAATGGTATTTCCTCTGGAGTCCATAATATAACAGACATCTATGTTAAAATTTTCAGAAAATACATCTAAGACTTTATTTACCATTTTTAAATTGTTTTTATCCGGCCTTTTTATACATTGTTTTATTTCTATTAAATTTGCTAAGACCTGGGCAGCGTGTTTGTATTGGATAAAAAAAAGTGATAGGTCTTTGTTAACGTTATTTATAGTGGTTACACACTGGTCTCTAATTTCCTTTAAAAGGGACGATTTTAGCCTCAGGTAATAAAGACCACTTCCAATAATTGACAGAAACAATGAGAGGAAGGAAAGAGTTATTATGATTATACGTAATTTTTGATAATTGTATTTTTTTTTATTGGGAAAAATTTTTTTTAGAACTTTCACTGGTCTACGCCAAATAGGGATTGAAATAACCAAATTGTATCCATGGGCAATTTTTTTTCAACCTCTTTTTAAAGTTTAAAAGGCCCATGCTAGGAGATAAATTATCTTGAATTGATAAATAGATATCTGGGTCTATATTTAAATTTCTTAACTGAATAAAGTCCAGTTTGGTATCTTCTATTAAATCCAAGAGATAAGTTATTTCAGTTTCTGTATCTGTAACTCCAGGAAAATAAAGTAGGTTTACTGACACAAAAAGCCCTAAGGATTTGGCAAGTTTGATAGTTGCTTTTACATTATGAAACTCATAACCATTAGGCCTGTAATATTTTTGGTAAAGTATCTTATTTGCACTGTTTAGACTCACCCTGATAGAAGAGAGTCCAGCCTCTTTTAGAGGGGGTATTGAGGCGGTTATAGAACCATTTGTATTTATGTTTATGGTGCCCTGTCCCCCTTTTTTTCTGTATAAGGAGATGGCCTTTTCTATGATTTTCCACTGGGTTAAAGGTTCTCCTTCGCATCCTTGACCAAAGGAAAAAATTGGTCTTTTTTCTTTTGATGCGTGTTCTTCCATTACTTCACAAATTTCCAATGGAGTGGGAGTAAAGGTTATCCTGTCCTGGGTTGCAGGGATTTTTGATTCCTCTGGTTGCTTGGATATACATCCAATACATCTTGCATTGCATACCCTTGAAGTTGGAAGCGGTGCCTCAAATCTGCCAAGAGCAAGATTTCTGGCAGCAGGACAACAATATGTTAAAGCACATTTAGTTAAGTGGGATATGAGTCGATTGTGAGGATATTTTTTTAGTAGGTTTTGGGCACCTCTTTGTATCTTTTTTTCTGGTATATTTTTAAACACCTGTCTTTTATCGTTATCCACCTTTTTTGCGCACACATAAAATCTTCCATTAAAATATCCAACAGCACCATATGCAAATAAAGGGAGGGGAGATGCGTCTCCCTGTTTTTTATAGGCACATATTCCTGTTAGGGTATAACCAGGACATACAAACGCAGATACTGCAAGTTTGTCTGTTACTACTAACTTGCCTGTTTTTGGATCAAGGCCAAGGGCATATCTTTCTGGCAGGAAAAAGATATTTGATTCAGGAGGTA
Source organism: Desulfothermus sp. (assembly GCF_053993635.1). Classification (NCBI taxonomy): domain Bacteria; kingdom Pseudomonadati; phylum Thermodesulfobacteriota; class Desulfovibrionia; order Desulfovibrionales; family Desulfothermaceae; genus Desulfothermus; species Desulfothermus sp. The sequence continues at coordinate 19,888 of NZ_JBMYBT010000141.1, forward strand.
ACTCAGTTAATTCATCTGGCCTTGGGAGGGAATATTCGTCTCCTCTTCTACACACCATCAAAAGGTCAGGATCGTCATATATGTTGCCCTTATAATCTGCATAAAGTAGTCTGGGACGAATTTTTTTATTCATTTGCTGAAAAAAATTTTGGAGGGAAAAGGAAAAATATGAACAAAAGGGAGTCCCTTGACTCCCTTTTGTTGAATTTTTAAATTTCTTGACTTACAAACAAATATTAACGTTTTGAGAATTGGAACTTTTTCCTTGCCTTGGGTTGTCCGTATTTTTTCCTCTCTTTTACTCTGGCATCCCTTGTTAAAAATCCAGCTGTCTTAAGTGGTTTCCTGAGCTCTGGATCATATTCTAACAATGCCCGGCTAATACCATGTCTTATTGCGTCTGCCTGGCCTGAGATTCCTCCACCCTTAACATTTACCTTTATATCAAATTTACCTTCCAAGTTTAACAATTTTAAGGGCTGATTTATAATCATTCTAAGGGTTTCTCTTGGAAAATACTCTTCAACTGGTCTTCCATTGACCTCTATTTTCCCAGTGCCAGGATACAATCTTGTTCTGGCAATTGAGGATTTTCTTTTTCCTGTACCGTAGAAAAAGTCTTGGCTCATATGTCATTCTCCAATTTTATTGGTTTTAGTCCAATACAATGGGGTTTTGTGCAGTGTGGGGATGGTTAGGACCTGCATAAATTTTTAATTTTGTAAGCTGCTTTCTGGCCAACCTATTTTTGGGTAACATGCCCTTTACTGCGTTGTAGATTACTCTTTCAGGCTTTTCTTCAAGCAGCTTTTTAAGGGTAATCTCTTTAATCCCGCCTGGATATCCAGAATGGCGATAATATTTTTTTTGATCCAACTTTCTGCCTGTAATCTTGACCTTATCTGCATTAATGACAATAATAAAGTCTCCATTGTCCACATGTGGGGTATAATCTGGTTTATGTTTTCCCCTCAGCCTCACGGCTATCTTTGTTGCCAGTCTACCCAAAACCTGACCTGAGGCATCAATTACATACCACTTTCTTTGGTCAAGAGCTTTTTCCTTTGGAAGACTATAGGTTTTAAATTGACTCATCTTGGACTCCTCATTTGCTTTTCTATTCTATATTGTGCCGCTCTCGAACAGAAAGAGAACTTATAGCCCTATAAAAATAGGTTGTCAAGGGATATTTAAATTGACTTTTTTATGTGCAATTATTTATCTGTCTAGAAAAATGAAATATAAAAGGGAGATCTTATGGCTACTATAAGAAAGAGTCTTTTACAACTAATTTTTTCTGGTTCTTTTATGCGAAGATGGAACGATAAATTAAGGCCCTTTGAACTATGGGAGGTGGATAAACAGGCCCACAAGATGATAATTGCGTGGGTTCTTTTTTGTTTAAACTCTAGAGATCTGTCCCCGGATGATAGGAGAGAGCTAGCCTTAGAAGTTATCCAGGGTGGGATATTTGAATACCTATATAGACTTATTATTACAGATATAAAGCCTCCAATATTTTATAAAATAAAATCTAACCCTGTTCACTACAAACAACTCACAGATTGGGTATTTGAGAATTTAGAACCTAAGCTAAGACCCATTGGTGAAGATTTTTGGAACAAATTCAGATCCTATTTTTTAGAGGAGCAAAATTCCCTTGCTAGGGAAATCCTTCTCAGTGCGCATCTTTGCGCCAGCCAGTGGGAATTTAATTTACTGAAAGGACTAAACAAATGGGATGAGGAAATAGATGAAATCGATAAGAATTTCGTAAATAATTTAAAAAGATTTGATCATATTAAAGGAGTACCTGCAATAATAGAATCTAACCCTTCGCCCTTAAAAAAATTTATATTCCAATGTGGACAATTGAGATTTCAAAAGAGATGGTCTCAGACCCCAAGGATTCCTGAGACTTCTGTTTTGGGACACATGTTTATTGTAGCGTGTTATGCATATTTTTTTACTGTTTCCATGGGAGGATGTAAATCCATGGCAATCAATAATTTCTTTAGTGGGCTTTTTCATGATCTACCTGAATTACTTACAAGGGACATAATATCTCCTGTAAAGAGATCTGTTAGAAAAATTGGTGATTTTATTAAGGAATACGAAACAACAGAGTTGGAAAGACGAATATTTAAAGTCCTTGAAATGGGTGGTTATCGATTTATTGCTGAGGAGCTCAGATATTTGCTTGGAATCGATGTGGGTTCAGAATTTATATCTGTTATTAGAATAAATAATGAAACAAAGGAAGTTACCTGGCAGATGTTATATGAGAAATATAACTATGACCAATATGAGCCCAAAGATGGTGAAACATTAAAGGTCTGTGACAATATTGCTGCATTTATAGAGGCATATACGGCCCTTAAAAATGGTATTACATCTGATCATTTGCAGCAAGCAGTGTGGAGGATCAGAAATGACTTTAATCAATATTCCCTAGGTAACAGATTGCATGTTGGAAGCCTATTGGCAGATTTTGATTGATGTTATAATCTGATGGTTATAGTAAGCAGGCCATTTACAAGTTTTGAGTCATATTTTTCGGGTTGTTGAGACAATTGTTGTATTATTTTTTTTATCACATCACTATTTACTTCTTTATAAGTGCATAATATTTCGTTAAAAGCTGATCCAATGGCTCCTATCCTTCCTGGAAGGCTTATCTCATTTCCAGATAGTCCTTGTGGAAATCCAGAGCCATCTAATCGTTCACAGTGTTCCATGATACATTGTAGGGCTAACTTTTGTCTTACCCCGTGGTTGTTTAAAATCTTTGCTCCAATTAAGGGATATTGCCTATATTGTCTCTCTTCATCTAATGTTAAATTTTTTTTATTGAGGAGGTGGACTGGAAGTTTGGTTTTGCCTATGTAAGTCATAGACAGCCCTATCACAAGGGAATATAAGACTTTATTGTCAATTTCTCCTTCATAACTTCTTAAATAAGCTCCAAGACCAATAATTAGGACATTTGTGGCCTGAATCCATAATTCTTCAGAAGGCCTTACTCGATTTATCAATCTAACTATCTTGTGCGGGTCATTTTTTAGGTATTCAGCTATTACCATGATGTTAGGTAATATGTTGTTCAATACCACCTTTACAGGTTGGACATAAAAGAGTTTGAGATTTTCTGGTATTCCCTTCCAGAGTATTTCAGCAACTTCTGATTCACGCAGGTTTGTATCCTGTAATATTAGGTCGAGCTGTTTACTTATATGTTCAGAATACACTGGAAAATCAGATCTTGCTACAAAGATGTTTCCCTTCTTGCAAAGATTAAATAGTTCTTCCTGTTTTTCTTTTGAAAGCCTATCTCCTTTTTTTACATATAGCTGAAGGTCGTTAACTTTTTCATTAAAATAATAGAGATTAAGAGGTGGCCTGAATTTGGGAAAACTTTCAAGAATAGGAATAGATAACTGATAAAACTCTTCAGAAATGGTTTGTTCAGGAGTAACTTTCATAAAAAACAAAATTATATTAAAATTTCGAGAGTTGCAAGTTTTTTATATATTTTTCTTTCATTGTTAAAAAACGACTATATAGGCTAAAGGTCATACTGTATTGATTGGGTTGCAGGAAAAATTTCAAATAACACCTGGTAAAATCTAGCTGTAGTTCAAGCAAGGTTATTTTTATAATTTTCTATTGAATTTTGAATGTCTTTTAGTGAATTACTGTTTTTTATATCATTAGCAAAATCTTCTAAACTATTCAGTCTTTCCTCTAAAGGAACATCTTCTAAATTAGAAATATTTTTCCAAGTAGAAGAAAACTCTTTCAAGGTATCTTTTAAATCTTTACTTTCTTTAGCAAGAGAAAATATTTTGTTAATAGATCTAACATAATTAGAAGCAGTACTATATCCAAACTTTTCATATGTAAAAACAGCTTGTCCCATAAAAAGATTGCCAAGCTCTTTATCATTTCCCTGAAGAGAAGAGTAATTTTTAAATAGAGAAGAAAGCCCTTGTTTATCTCCATGCTGTAGCATATCTTTCCATAAAAGAGTAGTAAAAGAACTGGTTTTAGTATCATAATTTTCTGCCATGTTTTGAATATATTCTCTAAATCCTGAAAGTACTTCCTCTCCTTCAGTCTTGCTCAATTCAGCATATATTGAGCTTATCTGTTTAGCTGCCATGGTTATTTCTTGAGAATTCGTTGTAACTGCATCAAGCACTGCCTTGTTTATAAGGTTCGTATTTTTTTTGTCATTTTCGTAAGTTCCAAATAAATTAGTAATAATTGATTCTCCTATTTTTTCAATCATAATCCCCCCCTTTACGACTTTTTTCTATATATCTTTTTCGACCATTATGAAAATTAGTTTATATTTAATGTGTAATCTTTTTTTGCTAATAATGCAAGGTGGTTTTAAGTTTTTTTGATCAATTGAAATTGACCAGTAAGAAAAAAATGATAATCAGTGGTTAGCCCGACTTTGCCCTTTACAATTTGTCATAGGTGAAGTAAATTTTAACTGATAAGTTCAGTAAGATTTATTTTGTAATTTTAGCAGGAGGTGATGTATGAATTCGACTATTTTAATAGGTTGTGGGGTATTACTTTATATTATTTTGTATCATACTTATGGGCGGTATTTGAGAAAGGAAGTTGTAAGAGAATCAGATGTTGATGTACCCTCAAAGCGTCTGTATGATGGGGTCGATTTTGTTCCTGCCAACAGGTACGTGCTTTTTGGTCACCATTTTGCTTCAATTGCAGGTGCTGCCCCCATTGTTGGACCAGCTATCGCCCTTGCATGGGGATGGTTACCAGCGCTTTTGTGGGTATGGCTGGGAAATATTTTTATTGGAGCAGTCCATGATTATCTCTCTTTAATGTCATCAGTGCGTTACGACGGACATTCTATTCAGTGGATTGCGGGTAAAGTAATCAAAAAAAGAACAGGTTATGTCTTTGCATGGTTTATTTTCTTTGTTTTAATCCTGGTGGTAGCAGCTTTTGGTGCAGTTCTTGGCAAACTCTATGTAAAACAGCCGGCTGTGCCAAGTGCCTATATTTTTAAGATTTTTTCTGCGCTTATTCTCGGATACCTTCTCTATAAGGTCAAAATGGATTTCAGGCTCGCCACTGTGATTGGAATTATTCTGCTAATAATATCTATTATTCTGGGAGATAAATTTCCCTTATCAGCTAGTTATACAACCTGGATGGTGGTCTTCTTTGTATATATCATTGTAGCTGCTTCAATTCCTGTGCACGTACTCCTTCAGCCCAGGGATTATTTAAACGCATGGCTCTTGGTAGGAGGACTTTTAGTGGGCGGTATATCATTGTTAGTGGCATTTTCTCCTGTTAAACTTCCCGCTATTACTGTGTATAGTGCTCCTATAATTGCAGGAAAACCAACCCCATTTTGGCCAGTTATTCCACTTATTGTTGCCTGCGGGTCCCTTTCTGGTTTCCACGCAATTGTGGCGTCAGGGACCACTTCCAAACAAATTTCATCTGAAAAAGATGGCCTATTTATTGGCTATGGAGGTATGCTTACCGAGGGATTTTTGTCAACTATAGTTGTAGCTGCTATCAGTACTTACGGACTTTCAGTAGTCGCTCCAGAAAAAGCTTCTCTTTTAACTACCAATGCTGCAGATTTTGCTAGAAACTATATTGGGGTGGCAAAATCCGTTGGAGGTCCTATAGGGATTTTCTCAAAATCATATGCAGCAGTAGCCAATTCTGTACTACATTTGCCAAAAAGTTTTCTGGTAATCCTGGCATCTATGTGGGTTGCTTCCTTTGCCATGACTACACTGGATACTACAAATCGCCTTGCCCGTTATACCTTTGCTGAAATTTTTGAACCCATTAAAGAAAAATCGCCAGACTTTTATAATTTCATTACAAATCGCTGGGTTGCTTCTACTATTCCCGCAGCTATAGGGATTGGTCTTGCATGGAGTGGGGCGTGGACAATGTTGTGGCCTGCATTTGGTGGCGCAAATCAAATGCTTGCATCCATTGCTCTTATGACTGGAGCTGCATGGGTTATAAGGGTTCAAAAGTCAAAGGGAATGAATGTGCTTATTCCTGCCTTATTACTCTGGGTTACAGTATCACTTGCCATGGTGTGGTACTTGTTTATAGCCGTGCCCACATTTTACGCCAAAGATCCTGTTAAAGCCATTATTTTGGGAGCAATGGTGGTGATAATGTTGGCGCTAAATCTTCTATTGATATACGACTACTTTAAACCTGAAAAAGATCTTGAAAGAAAGTTGGAACCAGATAAGGTCTAAGATATATGTTGAAAAAAATAAAAGAGAGTTTTCTCTTTTTTTCAAAAGGGTTTCGAGATATAAGTACCCGTGCAATTGAGGCTGAACTCAAGGAATTGGAAAATGTATTTGCCCTGATATTGATGGGGGCGCTTACCGGCATGCCTGCGCCCCCATCTTATTTGGGAATAAAACTTCTCCCTTATATGGAACGGGAACTAAAAATTATGATATGCCGGTCAGAGGCCTTAGGTGATATTTTTGCTGATTGGTTTGATATTCTGGATTTTGGGTAATTAAAAGAATGAAAAAACTTTTCTTTTTTTTGGGGAAAGGTGGTGTTGGCAAAACTACTCTCGCGGGAAGCTTTGCTACATATCTTTCAAAATCCCTCAATAAAGTGTTTGTTGCCTCTATTGATCCTGCCCATAATCTTTTTGATTTTTTCGGGATAACTGCGAGATCTGGACCAGTAGAAATATCAGATAACCTCATTGCAGAGGAAATTGATGTGGATTTGTATCTCAAAAAGTTCCTTAAAGAATCATCTTTAAAAATGAAAAAAAATTATCATTATCTTCAAATGATAAACCTTGAAAATATGTTTGATGTGTTAAAACATTCGCCTGGCATGGAAGAATATGCTATGGTCTCTGCTCTTGAGGAACTAATAAGTATCTGGAGCTCGCAGGTGGATTACATTGTAATTGATACTCCACCTACTGGACTTATGTTAAAAATATTCTTTTTACCCAAGACAACGCTCTTATGGATAGATAAATTAAAAAAGCTCAGAAAAAAGATCTTAAATAGGAGATCTCAACTTGTTCATATTAAAGGTAAACAAGTATTTGGTGAAGATATTGCCTGTGATGAGGAGGAAGATATAGTTTTTAAGGAGCTTGAGATACAGGAAAAAAGCTCAAAAAAACTATTAGATATATTTTCTAACCCAGAGCTTTGTAAAAAAATATTGGTTGTTAATTATGATGAACTGTCTATTAGGGAAGGAATAAAAATAATCAATGATTTGGCATCAATAGATATCTCAGTGGATCTAATGGTGTGCAATAAAAAGGGGATGACAGATCCAATATCCCCTGACAAAGAGGTGGAAAAGATAATGGATAAACTAAAAGGTTTTAAGAGAGTGGAGATCCCCTTTTATCGAGATTATGTTACACCTAGGAACAAGATGATAGAAATTGCAGAAATATTTGCAAAGGAGTTGTTATAATCTAACCACAAATTTTTTGTTTGGCGTTTATTTTGTAACTGGTACAAAAATGGTATTACAGAAAAATCGACTAAAAATTTTTGAAATATTTTGGGGTAAGTGTGTCAAATATAGCGATTTCTAGCTGGGAATTTGCAATTTTTCTTGGCATATCCATACTGATTGCCATTCTCTATTATGTTGGATATCGGAAGAATATCAGGGCTATAGAAGGTGTTTCAAAATCCTTAGAAAAAGGACTAAATCCAGAAGAAAAAGAATACACATGGCTGGGTGGGGCCTTGGGATTTAGTGGTGATTTTAAAGTTAAAGGATTAAAAAAAATATGTGCATCTGTTTTTATGTTGCCCAGGCAGAGTGTTCTTTATTATCCTTTTTCGTTGATCACTACTGGGTACGATAGACTAGAGACACTTTTTTTTCTAAAGGAAAAAATAGGGAATGAGGTGCATGTAATAAAAAAGGCAATAGTTCCTTACAGGATGCCAAAAATATTTAACGCACACCTTTTGAAAAAGGAAAAAATAAAGATAAATGAAAGGCCTTTTATTTTAATGTATAAAAACAATAGTAAAGATGTTGAATCCATTTTGTCTCTTGCACGTGTCCTTGAGCCTCTGGGAATTATGCATATTGCCCTTACTCCAAAAAATAGTGTCCTTTACGTAAAGCTCAAGATAAACCTTAAGTCAATTGACAAAATAGAAAAGGTGATGAGTGAATGTATAAGGTTTGTGGACAATAAAATGCTTAAGGTCAAATAGAGAGCTTTAGCCAAGCTTGACAAGGTTTGTGTTAATTTATTAATTTCATATAAATAAAAGTAATTAATTTTAATTATACAAGGAGCCTTAGAATGTTAAAAGAAAAAGTAGAAAAAATATTGGGAGAGATCAGGCCTCAACTCCAGGCAGATGGCGGTGATGTGGAACTGGTAGAAGTCACAGATGATAATGTTGTTAAAGTGAAATTACAGGGCGCGTGTGCTGGATGCCCAATGGCACAGATGACCTTAAAAAACGGAATTGAACGGATTCTAAAAATGAAGATTCCAGATGTAAAATATGTTGAATCTGTTTAATTTTATCATTTTGTTTTAATTTTTTTACCGGGGCTTTTAAGCCCTTATTTTTTTATTAAGGGGGATAATTTATGTCTAAAGTAGTGACCAGGTTCCCACCTAGCCCAACTGGGCATCTACATATAGGTGGGGCAAGGACAGCTCTTTTTAACTGGTTACTTGCGAGAAATAGCGGTGGGAAGTTTATTTTGAGAATAGAAGATACTGACCTTGAGCGTTCCTCTGAAGAAATGACCAGGGCAATTATTGAGGCAATGGAGTGGCTTGGCCTTACCTGGGATGAAGGGCCTTACTTTCAGACAAAAAGGTTTGAGATCTATCAACACCATATTGATATGCTTATAGATCAGGGAAAGGCATATTATTGTCAGTGTACCAAAGAAGAAGTAGAAGAGATGAGAAAAAGGGCAATGGAGCGTGGAGAAAAGCCAAAATACAGTGGCAAGTGCAGAGAACTTAATCTTGGCCCTGGCCCTGGAAGAGTGGTAAGGTTTAAGACTCCCCTTGAGGGAGAAACAGCTTTTAATGACCTCTTAAAAGGTCCTATTTCTGTTAATAATAAAGAGTTAGATGATTTTGTAATAAGAAGGGAAGATGGGTCTCCAACTTATAATCTGGCTGTTGTAGTGGATGATGCCACAATGGGAATAACCCATATCTTGAGGGGAGATGACCATATTAACAATACTCCCAAACAGGTATTATTGTATGAGGCCCTGGGATATAACGTCCCCTATTTTATTCACGTTCCAATGATCCTTGGTCCTGATAAGAAAAAATTGAGTAAGAGGCATGGTGCAAAATCAGTTTTAGAATATAGGGAACTTGGATATCTCCCAGAAGCTGTATTAAATTATCTTGTTAGGCTTGGATGGTCATATAAGGATCAAGAAATATTTACAGTGGACGAGCTTATAAAGAAATTTTCCATTAAAAATTTGAGTAATTCTGCCAGTGTATTTGACCCTGAAAAATTAAAATGGGTAAATAGCCAGCATATCAAGAAAAAATCACCAAAGGACCTGGCTATTTTGCTGAGGAAGTATCTGGCAAAACAGGGTATAAATTGCGATGATCTGGATTATTTGGAAAAAATCGTTCCACTCCTCCAGCCAAGGGCAACCACAATGGTGGAGATGGCAGAAAAGGCCACTTTTTTTGTGTTAAAAGACGAAGAAATTAACTATTCCAAAGAGTTGCTTAATAAATTTCTCACCCCAGAAGTTAGAACACACTTAGAGGAAATTTTAAAAAGGCTGAAAAAAATAGAAGTATTTGAGCAAAAACAACTTGAAGATCTAATGAGAAATTATTTAAATGAGAAAAATATTAAGTTTAAATTGCTGGCCCAGCCAATTAGGGTATGCATAACAGGACAAACTGCAAGTCCTGGACTTTTTGAAACAATGGAGGTGCTTGGAAAAGAACGCACAATAAATAGATTGACTAGGGCACTTGAGATATAACCTTAAGTTGATAAAGGGGCAGGACTTTTTGTAGCCCTGCCCTCTGAAAAAAATTGTTGCTGGGGTATTTTTTAGGTAACCCTATTAAGATTCTTAATTAAAATTTAAGCCTTAACGGGCTTTTGTACTGCACCGCTTCTAATACACCTTGTGCATACCTTGATTCTGCGTACCTCTCCATTTGGTAATTGTGCCCTGACTTTTTGAATATTGGGTTTGAATTTTCTCTTATTTTTGTTGTGAGCGTGGCTTATGTGATTACCTACCCTTGTCCTTTTCCCGCATATTTCACAAACTCTGGCCATTTTTTAAGTCCTCCATTTATTTGATATTTACTTTACTTGGTTCAGAATAATCATTTATTATTTGAGTAAGAACTTAAGCCCAAAAAATTTCTTATATCCGCAATTTTTTCAAAATGCAAGTCCTACTTCTTTAGGTTTTAAAATTAAACTGCTACTTCTCCCTTTTCTCCGGTTCTAATTCTTATTACCTCGTCTATAGGAATTACAAAGACCTTTCCATCTCCTATTTTCCCTGTTTTTGCAGATTCCAATATTGTGGATATGACTTCATCCACCATTTCATCAGGAACCACGATTTCTATTTTTATTTTGGGTAAAAAATCTACCACATATTCAGCTCCTCTGTATATTTCAGTGTGGCCTTTTTGTCTGCCAAATCCCTTGACTTCAGTTATAGTCATTCCTTTTATCCCGATCTCAGTTAATTTTTCCTTTACATCGTCTAATTTAAAGGGTTTTATTATTGCTTCAATTTTTTTCATGTCTTCCTCCAAATAAGTGGGTAGCTAGATTTTGTAATCAATATTTAATAATTTATTTGCTTGCAAGCTTAAATTTAGTTTAAAACAGATCCATCTCTTGATCAAAAAGAATAACGTCGTCGCCTAGTTGTTTCTACAAAACTAATCCTTGTGTTTTTGCGGAATTTTGATATAAATTTCGTGAAGAATAGATTTGTTGACAGTATTTACAATCTTATGTATTCTCAATGGAACAAAAATTAAGAGGAGGTATAGTTATGGCAT
>NZ_JBMYBT010000142.1:0-6180 GCF_053993635.1 Desulfothermus sp.
TCTTTTAATACATCCTTCATCAGCTTTATAAGATTTTGTATCTCTGTTAAATCTTTCCCTTGCTCTTCTTTTTTCTCTTTTTTGATTTTATTTATGTCAGCATGTTCAACAGGTTTGAATTTTTTGCCTTTATATTCAGATATTGCCTGCAGGATGAATTCATCTATTGGCTCATATAGGTACAAAACTTCAATTTCAGCTTCTTTAAAGGGCTCTAAGTATGGACTGTTTTCTATGGATTTTCTATCATTTCCAGAAATATAATATATTTCATCCTGATCTTCCTTCATATTTGATATGTATTCATCTAAAGAAATAACTTCATTTTCATCTTCTACCCTGGATGAATTAAATCTAATTAGTTTTGAAAATTGTTCTCTGTTTTGGAAATCTGTATATCCAAGCTTAAATATTTTCCCATGTTCTTTCCAAAAGGTATTGTATTTGTCTTTGTCATTTTGGGCAATATCCTCTAACTTTTTTAGGACCTGCTTTGTGATTGTGGAATTTATCTTTTGAATAACTCTATTTTCCTGAATGGTCTCCCTGGAAAGATTTAATGGTAGGTCTGAACTGTCTACCACTCCTTTTAAGAATCCAAGGTAATTTGGTATAAGCTCTTTATTTTTCTTCTGAATAAGAACTCTGTTTACGTACAAATCTAGTCCATAATTGTCTGTATAAGTTTCAAACACCACAGTGGATTTTTTAGGTATAAATACAATGGAGCTAAATTGTACTGGAGCATCTACAGATATGTGAAGATAATCAAGGGGATCTTCTGGGTCGTGGGTGAGAAATTTGTAAAATTCATTGTATTGTTCTTTCTTTATTTTAAATTTTGGCTCCTTCCACAGAGCTGGGATGGTGTTTACCTTTTCTCCGTCAACATAAATGGGAAACGCAATGAAATTTGAATGGGTCTTAATTATGGATTTTAATGTTTCTTTACCCAAAAAATATGTGGAATCGTCCTTTAAATATACCCTTATTTCAGTGCCCCTTGATAAGTCTTCATCTAAGTCTTGGACTTCAAAACCACCCATTCCGTCGGACTTCCAAATAACCGGTTTAGCCTTTGGATCATAGGACCTGCTCTTTACCTCAACTTCCTTTGCCACCATAAAAACAGAGTAAAAACCCACCCCAAATTTACCAATTATGTCTTGGGTCTGATCCTTTTCTGATGAAGCTTGTTTTAGAAATTCTTCTGTCCCTGATTTGGCTATGGTCCCTAAATTTGATATAATTTCTTCTTTGGTCATTCCAATGCCCGTATCCTTGACAATGAGCATCTTATTTTTGTCATCAGTAATTATCCTTATCTCCAGGGGCAATTCTTTTTGATATACATCTTCTCCTTGCGTAAGTTTAAACCGCACTTTATCCAGGGCGTCAGATGCATTTGAGATAAGCTCCCGTAAAAATATTTCTTTGTTTGTGTAGATGGAGTTTATGATTATATCTAAAAGTTTTTTTGTTTCAGCTTGAAATTCAAAAATTTCACCTTTTAGCATAAAGACCTCCCTTATTTTTATGTTTTTTCCATAGGTTATGAATTAAAACTATTGGATTATTCAAAGGTAACAAGAATATGACCATGTTAAAAAAGGGGCTACTAATCTTAATAAAGAATAAAATACATAAATGAGTTGTCAAGTAAGGCAAGATAAAGAAGAAAGTGGATTTAGGTTGATAGAGTTGGCATTAAGAAAGGCTTGATTAATCAATGCTGCACAAGACCTTTTATGGTCCTGTGCAGCTTGACAGATTAGAAATTATAAATTTTTAAATTTAAAGTAAGCATCTCCTGCAGCCCTGATCACGTGATAGGCTATAGGGGATCCTGTAAGTAGGGGATGGGTTGCAACTTGCATGAAATAGAGATCATCCACTGTGAGGCCCGCTTGAATTGCAGTTGAAATAATATTTACCATCTCAGCCGCTGTATCTCCGCCAAGTACGTGTCCTCCAATTATCTTTTTGTCTTCTTTATTAAAGAATAGTATTGTTTTCATGTCCTTAAAGGTATTAGGTAGGGTGGCTGGATGTTTGTCAGGCCCTACAAATTCACCTTTTATATATTCAATATTCTCCATCTCACATCCACGTTGGGTCAGGCCAGCAGCACCCATGGCAACATCTCCTATTTTTGTAGAAAATGCACCTAATGCCCCTCTATTTTTTACACTATGTCCAAGCATATTGTTAGCAGCAATAATACCCTCATAGGCTGCAACTGAGGCAAGTCTAATGCCACATGGCTTTTTAGTTATAAAGGAAAATTTCGAGGCGCAGTCTCCTGCAGCATATACATCCTCAATCCTTGTCCTCATATATTCATCCACTTCAATCCCTGCTCTTTTATCACAGGGAATACCACATTTTTCAGCAAGGGAAACATTTGGAGCAGCACCAACACCCATGATCACAATATCTGCATCAAGGGCTTCTCCACTTGCTAAAAGGACTTTCTCAACCTTTCCATTTCCTTCTAGTTTTGTGACCTGAGAATTTGTTTTTATATTGATATTTAATTTCATGAGTTCTTCTTCAGCCCTAATACAAAATTCTTCTTCAAGTGCCACCATTAAACAATGAGGCAACATCTCAACTATGGTAATGTTTGCGCTATCTCCTTTAAGTTTGGCTATTTGCTCAGCCATTTCAACTCCAATAAAACCGCCACCTATAACAACTATGTTTTTGGCGTGTTTAACTCCCTCATTAATAAGATCCAGGTGTTCAGGTTCTTTTTTAATTGTGAATACGTTTTCTAAGTTGTTTCCCTCAATTGGAGGGACAAATGGTATGGATCCTGTGGTTAATAATAGTTTGTTATATTGTAATTTTTCATTTCCATTGTATAAGATCTCATGATTTTTGGTGTCAATTCCAGTTACTTCAGCAACTTTTATATCAAGCCCCATTGATATAAATGGATCATCTGGGATTAAGTTTTTAGCCACTTCTCTTAGAGTCCCATAAATATAGGGAATTCCACAAGGAACTGGTGTTTTTGATGCCTTTCTAAATAGAATTACCTTTGTTTCTGGAGACCTCATCTTTAAAGTGAGTGCAGTAGCCAATCCTGCAGCAGATGCTCCTATAATTGCTATGTCTGTTTTTTGCATATCCATCCTCCTGTTTAAAATTTTTCGACTTACAGGAATAAGCAAAAAATGCGCCAACTAAATAAAACCTATTTTGTGCAAAACAAGTAAGTGTTAGTTCTTTTTTTTGTAAAAATTAACGTTAACCGTTAAGTTAACAAATAAATTTAAAGGTACAATAAATCTCCCACAAAGGAGAATTAAAAATCCCTATTCCACCCTAAAAAATTTTTTTAAAACTTCAAATTATATCTTCTCGGAATCAAACGACTATTTTACTAAAATTCACCAGTAAATTTGAACAAAAAATCAACTCAGAAAATTTTCTTAAGCCTAGCGTTTTTTGCTTATGACCTCTTTAAACCTGGGCATTTATACTTTTTCCGAAACAAAGACTTGGTGTATGGGTGGTCTTTGGCATCTATATGAACTCACGTTTCTCCAATAAGACTTTGTAACCAATCTGGATGATAATATGCAGCTATAAATATTTTGAGACTGGGTCTATAACTTATCGTAACATCTAAATTTTCAAGCGCTAGGAGCACACACTTTTGTGACAAAATTCTTCACAAATTCAATTTCTTCTTCTTTTGCATCCTCAGCAAAAGCCAACCCAATACCTGATTTTCCATTTTTTTCAAAAAAACTCCTTATAAAGGCAGGTATAATCAACTCTTTTTCGTTAAAAACTGGAATTAACTTTAAATTAATTTTTTCACCCACTATAAATTGTTCTTTATGCCATGAATTTTCAAATACAAATCCAGCACCACCTTCGCTTAAATCTATTATTAGACCAGGAAAAAAATTTTTATCATTTTGATGTGCAACACCACCAGGAAAGGAACAAGTAACTCTTTTTGCTCTTCTTACTAATATTGTCTCAACTGTTGTTGGTTTTTTAAGAAAAAGCAACCCGGTTGGCTTAAAAGTATAATGTAATATTGATGTTTTACCTATGTAGATCTCCCCATCTATAAAAAATTTAACTTCCACACCTGAAGATAAACGGGTAAAAATATTATTTATACCAGGTATTGGTTTTAAAGTAGTTATAAAAAAAAGGCCAGGATACCATCCTATATACTTCTCAGTTGTCTTTCCGAAATTTTCACTTTCAAGTAAAATATTTGTTCCTATTTTCATATTTTCAAATATTTTCATTTACCCTCTCCTAAGAGATTTTATACACCAAATCTTGATCTACATATATTTTTTATTTTTCTATCCAATTTATGTTAGCATTATAAATTCTTTTTCCCTTTCTTCTAAGTCATCAAACACATTGTTCATTCTTTTTTTATTTTAATTCCTGTACAACACTTCTTTATTGCAGATATTTAATTCCTTTTTCTGAGATTTCCCATGTGCCTTTTGGAGAGTTATTTCTTAAAAGACCTTTTATATTTCTTCCTTTAAAATTTCAAAGGCAGCAATTACTTCCTTTTTAATCATGGTGACATTGAGTCCTTAGTCTTTTCAAATAACATAGTTCCCATATATTCTTTTACACTTGTAATCCGTAAATCTGGATGTTTGTTTTTAAATTTTTGCGTGACACGATTATCTTAAAAATGAGGATGATTTTCAAACATAAATCTTAAAAATTGATAAATATTTTTGTTATCTGAAAAGACCATGAAAAAAGGTAAAATTATATTGAAAAACATTTCTTCTTTTCTCTGCCTTCCTATTCCTTTAAAATCCATTATGCTTTTTTATGCGGATTTAGATTTCTGATTTTTTTCTGAATTTTGATATTTTAAAAAAAGAAATTTATCAATCCGTTATCCATGCTTTTGGCCAAAAAATTTTTTATCCCTGTTATTCTTTTTTCAGGAAAATTGGCAGGTCTTTTGCTGTTGAATCCCATAGGGATTTATTCATTTTTAAGGAAATTTTGCAGCATTCGCTGTTTTTTTTTGCTCAAGCCATTTGTGACCAAAGAGGATTAAGTTTATAGAACCCTTATCCTCTTTCATATTAATTTACTCCTTGACAATCAACACAGTTGCAGTCTCCTTT
Source organism: Desulfothermus sp. (assembly GCF_053993635.1). Taxonomy (NCBI): domain Bacteria; kingdom Pseudomonadati; phylum Thermodesulfobacteriota; class Desulfovibrionia; order Desulfovibrionales; family Desulfothermaceae; genus Desulfothermus; species Desulfothermus sp. The sequence continues at coordinate 5,142 of NZ_JBMYBT010000142.1, forward strand.
TGTTTTTTAGCTAACATACCTTGAGGAAAATTCCAACTCCGTATGAGGCAAGACAATCCTAAAAAGGTTGCTTGATGGGGAAAAATAAAATAATTTTTGATGATATCTTTACTGACATTCACCAACTTTTAAAACAGAAAGTAAACAAATGAAACAGAAGGATTCTCTTCTTGACTGTGTAAGGTATAATTCATAAATTTTTAATCAGGGGGAAATAAGTTGAAATCTAAAAAGCCAGTTCTGCCAGAAGGTTATTCAGAATTTCTCGCCAGTTTGAAAAAACGTGTGCAAAAAGCGCGGCTTAAAGCAACCTTATCAGTCAATCGGGAACTTATTTTGCTTTACTGGGAAATTGGCCAGATGATTTTACAGCGTCAGAAAAAGGAAGGCTGGGGAGCAAAGGTGATCGAGAGGCTAGCTCTTGATCTGCGCAAAGAGTTCCCGGAGATGAAAGGATTCCCACCTCGTAATTTGCTTTTTATGCGTTCTTTAGCTGAGGCATTCCCCGAAAAAACAATTGTGAAACAAGTTGTTTCACAAATTCCCTGGGGACACCTTATTAGAATTATTCAGATGGTCAAAGATCCTGCAGAGCGTATCTGGTACATTCAGCAAACTACTTTGCATGGCTGGAGCCGCAACGTTCTTGTCCATCAGATAGAAAGTGGTCTTTATCACCGCAAAGGAAAAGCTATTACAAATTTTGACAAAACCCTGCCATCTCCACAATCTGATCTTGCTCAGGAAACTTTAAAAGATCCTTATATATTTGATTTTTTAGGACTAACAGAAGATATTCGTGAGAGGGAACTGGAAAAAGATCTTATAGCTCGTTTACGGGATTTTTTGCTTGGACGGTTCAAAGAAAAAGAGTGTTAGATATATGCCCTTGATGAATCCCATTTTTCTACAGAGCCGTACCTAATTCAAGGGTGGTTTAAAAAAAGGTAGTCGCTACAAGATTCCCACTCCTTGCAAGCGAGAAAGCCTAACATTTTTTGAGTGTTTAAATCTTAAGACACAAAAATTTTATTGGAAA
>NZ_JBMYBT010000143.1:0-10099 GCF_053993635.1 Desulfothermus sp.
CGACCTTTTGAAGAATGGGCTAATATATTTGGTGATGCTGTCCTTGCATCTGCTATTGTAGATAGAATTGTCCATCATTCTCATATAATAAAAATATTAGGCAAAAGTTATAGAATGAAGGAGTTAAATAAATCTAAAAATTAGCCTAAATAGGGTGGGGAATTTTAAGGGCCCTAACATGGGGATTTTTAATTGACTTTAACATTAATTACAAATTCAGGATCAATGCCCACAATTTTGCCATTATCTTTAACTCCCAGAAGAATATGTCCGCCAATACGGTTTAGAAATGCACAAATGGTCTGATAAACATCTTTATTAAGAGCCTTTTTACTCTCTTTGAATTCAATGTTTATACATTCACCCATTTGAATTAGTTTTATAACATCCTATTCTGTCATTTTATTCCTTCTTTTTCTATATTTATTTCTAAATTACGTCTGGTTGACATGAGGAGAAAAAGAGGCATCTCTCCCAGTGGATATACCATCATCAAAGAATAAAGGAAGAAAGCCCAATGAAATATGACTTAAAAGAGATTTTCGAATTTATTCAGAAAGAAGTCAAGAGGGTGGTGAAAGAAATGATTTAAGGATTTGGCTTTAGAAGAAAGGGCTGTGTATCTTGAAGAGTATCCTTAAGACTAAGGGTAGGGAAGCTTTGACAGAATCTCTTAAACCCATTTATAGGGCATCAAATCCTAATTAAAAATAAAGAGATATTCTTTTAGGGTAAAATTTAAGATATAAGGCTTAATATATTGAAATTATTGTAAAAAAGATATATATTATAAGAAAAAAAGAGTTGTTGGCTTATTATAAAAAAACGATTATTCAGACTATTGTTTGTGGATGTTAAAGGGGATTGGTGAAGTTTAATTTATATAAAGGTCTCATGTGATGATAAGGACTCTTCATTTAATAGGAAGCAAGGGCCTTGGGGGAGCAGAGAAATGGTTTTTTAAGTGTACCAAGGCCCTGAGGGAATATGGAATTTATGTGTATACAGGCATTAGGGCTGGGAGTGAACTGGAAGATTTAGCAAAAGAGAGCCAATTTAATTTTTGTCTGCCCTTTTATACTGTATGGGACCCTATATCCAGGTTTAGTATTTCCAAATTAGTGAATAGATTAAGGCCTGAGATAGTACAGACATATATGAGCCGAGCCACTAGGCTTACCAGAATTTCTCCCAAAAAAGCAGTCCATGTAGCAAGGCTTGGTGGCTATTATGGCCTCAAAGCCTTTAAACATGCCCACGCATGGATTGGGAATACAAAAGGGATTTGTGACTATTTAATCCAAAATGGTTTTCCCAAGGAAAAAGTTTTTTATATAACCAATTTTGTTGACCTGCCTAAGCTTGCTCCCAGAGAAAAACTCAGAAAACTCAAAGATAAAATGGGTATTTTAGACGAGGACTTTATTATGGTTCATCCAGCCAGGTTCGTGCCTGTTAAAGGACATGAAACCCTGTTTAAAGCAGTACATCTTCTTGCCAATGATAGAGAGTTAAAAAGGAGCTTTAAGATTATATTGCTTGGAGATGGCCCACTTAAGTCCCATCTTTTCCAGCAGGCAAACAAACTAGGTATAGATAAATATTTAATATGGGCGGGATGGCAAAATAATGTCTCTATGTATTATCAGTTATCTAATCTAGTAGTCTTTCCTTCTATGGAGCAGGAGACTCTGGGAAATGTAATATTAGAAGCATGGGCACATAAAAATCCTGTTGTATGTACCAGATTTAGGGGAGCAATGGAGATTACAAAAGACTTAGAAGATGTTATACAGGCAGATTGTCTTGATTCAAAGGCACTATATTTTGCTATTAAAAGGGCAATTATGGAAAAAGATCTCAGAGATTATATTGCTGAAAATGGATATAAAAAAGTTATCAAGCATTTTACAAAAGAGATTATTGTTAATCAGTATATTGAAGTGTATAAATATCTTTTAGAAAAAACTTAATTATTGGATATATAAAAATGTCTATATCAGTTTTGATGTATCATCAAATTGGCAATTTTTCAAAAATAAGATCCCATAGATCCACATATTGTAGATGGAAGAGATTTAGATCCCAGATGTGGTTTTTAAAATTTTTTGGTTACAATGTTATTTCAATAGATAGTTTATTGAACATAATTAAAAAAAATTCCTTTTTAAAAAAAAGGACAGTAGTTTTGACATTTGATGATGGATATGCAAACTTTTATAAATATGCATATCCAATCTTAAAAAAATACAATTTCCCGTGCATTGTTTATGTTTTGTCAAATTTAATTGGCTCAAGGGCAATCTGGTTCAAGAAAGAGGGACGAGAGGATCCACCATTACTTACAAAGGAGCAAATATTGGTTTTAAAAAACAAAGGAGTGGACTTTGGATCCCATGGAAGAAATCATGTAAAACTCGCCCAGGTGCCATTAGAAATTGCAAGTGAAGAAATTAAAAAGAGCAAAATAGAATTAGAAGAGATGTTGGGATTTAAAATAGACCATTTTTGTTACCCTTATGGGAGTTTAAATAAAGATGTAAAAGAGATAGTGAAACAGGCTGGTTACAAAAGTGGTGTTAGTTGCTATAGGGGTGCAGTGTATCCTGGCGTAGATCCATTTGAGATCCCCAGAAAGGCCATATCTTTTGGGGACAATTTAATTGGATTTTTCTGGAAATTAGAATTTAAAAACAGGTTAAAAAAGGGATAACTCATTGAATATTTTGATTTTTAGATTGTCTGCAATTGGTGATATTATAATGGCATCAGGTATTTTGCCATGTATAAAAAATCATTATCCTTCAGCTAATATTACATGGGTGGTTCAACAGGAATACAAGACACTTCTTGAAGATTCTCCATTTATTGATGTTGTAATTCCAATAAAGAGAAAAGAACTCTCCATTCTATTAAAAAGTGGTAAGATTGGTAATTTTATAAAAGAGTGTTTCACTACAATATCTAGTATTCGTAAAAGAAGATACAATCTAGTTTTGGATCTACAGGGGATATGGAAAAGTGGTATATGGAGTCTTTTTTCCATAGGAAAAAATAGGATAGTTGTAGATCCAAAGGAAGGAGTAGGTATTCTTTATAAAAAAAAGATATTATCTAATCCCTTTGATAAGCAAATTGGTGCAGAGTATAAACTTGTTTTAAATGCGCTTTCTATTTCTAATGATAAATACATGCTTGGTATAAACACACAAGATCCTCCTATTCAATTAAATGATAGGTTCGTTGTGTTGTGTCCTTTTACAACCAGGGTTCAGAAATTCTGGATTGATGATTATTGGAAAGAAATTGTAAAATATATTAGATCCAGAGGATATAAACTAGTTGTATTAGGTGGTCCATCTGATAAAACATTGGTGAAAAAGATATTTTCAGATTTTTCAGATATAGTTAATTTAGTGGGAAGATTAACTATAAACCAGTGCCTTGGTGTGATAAAAGGGGCAAGTGCTGTAATTGGAGTAGATACTGGTCTAACCCATGGAAGTATGCTTTTAAAGAGGCCAACTATTGCTATATTTGGTTCCACCTGTCCTTACCTGGATACAGGATTTAATAATGGAGTGGTCTTGTATGAAAAGATGTGGTGTTCTCCATGTAAGAGAAATCCTACCTGTAAGGGTGAGATGGATTGTATGAAAAACATAACTCCAAGAAAGGTTATTTCTATTTTAGAAAACTGGCTCTAGTCCTTTACTTTTATTTGACTTATTAATACCCGCAATATACATTCCAATATTATCCACTTTTTCTTTGTCATTGGCATGGAAGGTTATGATTATCCTGCCTTTAAATATAACTGAAATAATATCTGAAAGGGCCAATGCCTCTTTTAGATCACCAGTTAAAAGTAAAATGCCAGCGTCTTTTTTTGCCTCAATTAGATATTTCCACACCTCATTTGTTGCGGCAATATCAAGTCCTTGAGATGGTTGTTCTGCTATTATGAGCTTGGGCTTTTTAAAAAGTTCCCTTGCCACCACTACTTTTTGTAGATTTCCACCAGAGAGTTGTCTTGCTTTTAAATTTACATCCAAAGGGCGGACCTTATATTTATCCAGCCATTTCAGTGCATGGTTTTTGACCTTTTTATTTTTCACAAAAATACCCTTTGAAAAGATATTTCTTGTGGTTAAAAGGAAATTTTCCCAGACAGTCAGTTCCATGCAGCATCCCATGTTGGTCCTGTCTTCAGGTATGTAACCAATGTTTTTTAACATCTTATTTTTTTTATAGAAATCATCCCATCCAAATCCCAGTATATTAACCTCACCTGCAATTGGTTTTTTAAATCCATAGATGATATCAATTAGCTCCCTTTGGCCATTTCCTGCCACTCCCACTACTCCGTGTATCTGGCCTCTTTTCACCTCAATTGATACATCAGTTACTGTTTCGCCTGTAACATTTTGTAATTTTAATACAGTGTCCTGGGTTTTTATTGGGTCCTTTTTGATATTTAAAACTACCTGTTTGCCCACCATTTTTTTTGCAAGGTCTTCAGGAGATGATACCTTGTTGGTTTCGATTTTTTCTATAATTTCTCCTTTTCTAAGGATTGCTATTTCATCTGATATGTCCAGGACTTCCTCTAGCTTGTGGGAAATAAAGATTATTGCCTTTCCTTGTTTTTTTATGTTTTTGAGGGAATTAAATAGGTTTTTAGTTTCAACAGGTGTGAGCACTGTGGTAGGTTCGTCGAGTATAAGCAGTTGAACATCCTTATACAGTAGCTTTAAAATTTCTACCCGTTGTCTTTCTCCCATGGATAGGTCTTTTATTTTTTTTCTGGGATCAACGTGTAAGCCGAATAGATTGGACAATTCTTCTATGTTTGACAGAAATTTTTGTTCTTTAAAAATTACATACGACCTATCCCCCAAAACAATATTTTCCAGTGCACTAAAGGCAGGTATGAGTTTAAAGTGTTGGTGAACCATGCCTATTCCAAGTTGTGTAGAGTGTTTTGGGGATCTTATTTTTTTCTCTACGCCATTTATTATTATCTTTCCAGAATCAGGGGAAAGATTTCCAGATAGAATTTTCATTAAAGTTGACTTACCTGCTCCATTTTCTCCCAATATGGCGAGAATTTTACCCTTATAGACATCAAGAGAGATGTTTTTGTTGGCAACAATATTCCCAAATTTCTTATTTATGTTTACAAGGGATACAAATGGAAGTTCTTTATTCATATTGTTTTCTTTTTTTTATTATTGGTTCACTAAATTTAGGTTCACTATCCCATGGAAATAAGATCCATGTATCCTGGCTTACTTCAGTTACGTATATATCCACAAGTGGTCTTCCAGCTGGTTTAGCATATACAGTTGCAAAAATGCTTTCAGGTAACATGGACCTGATTGTCTTAGCAGTCTGACCAGTATCCACTAAATCATCAATTATTAACCAATTTTCAGAATCTGTTATATCAATTGATTTGAGTACATTTATTTGCTGTTGTTCTTGATAGTCATAGGATGAGATACAAACAGTATCCACAACTCTTATTTCAAGTTCTCTGGCAATTATAGCAGCTGGAACTAGCCCGCCTCTGGTAATGGCTACTATACCTTTAAATTGTTTTATATCCATTAATTTCCATGCAAGGGCTTTGGAATCTCGGTGCAGCTGATCCCAGGTAACTGGAAATATTTTTTTATATCTATCACTCACAACTAAGTTCCTCCTAATCTTTGGGCTCAAGATTTATGCCAAGCCCCATTGGTCCCCATGATCCCTTATGTGTCTTGGATGCAATTGTTAAAACAAGGATAGTTAATATATAGGGGAGCATGAGTAGAATAGAAGAGGGTATTTGTGTGCCAGATGCCTGTAAACTCAACTGAAACGCCATAATTCCCCCAAACAAATAGGCACCAATAACGGCCCTAAATGGGTTCCAGAAGGCAAAAATAACAAGGGCAACTGCAATCCATCCCCGTCCTGCAACCAATCCATTGGTCCAGATATGGGTGTAGGCAAGTGAAAGATATGCCCCGCCTATGCCTGTTAAAAATCCACCACCTAAAATTCCAAGGGACCTTAAAAAAGTAACATTTAGGCCTGAGCTTCTGGCACCTTCTGGAAATTCCCCTGCTGCCCTTATCTCTAGTCCCAATCTTGTTTTGTCCAATAAAAACCATATCATAACAGGGAGAATATATGAAAAATAGACCAAAATGTCCTGTTTAAAGAAAATATCACCGATTATTGGAATTTTTGATAGACCAATAAAATCCATCTTATGAAAACCAAGGGTCTTTTCTCCTACAAATGGAGTACCCCAAAAATTGCTTAGTCCTGTTCCAAGTATGGTAAGTGCAAGGCCAGAGACAATTTGATTTGCCTGGAAAATGAGTACAGATATAGCGTGGAGCAAAGCAAGAGAGGCGGCTCCAATCCCTCCACCTAAAACCCCCAGATATGGATTGCCAGTTATTTTTGTTATAAAAAATCCACAAAAGGCACCAATTAGCATCATTCCTTCAACACCGAGGTTAAGGACACCACTTTTTTCTGTTATTATTTCGCCTAGTGTGGCATATAAGATTGGAGTTCCTGCCTGGATAGTTGCAGCAGTTGTGGCAACAACTATATCTATATTCATTTAATTATTCCTTTTTTATTGATATTTTGTATTTTTCAAAGAATTGAAAGCTAACAACAAATATCAAGATCATACCCTGGATTATCATACCATAGGCCTCAGGCACCTGCATCTCTAGTTGTAGTCCCTCAACTCCAACTAACATTGCGCCAAGAAAGTAAGAAAAGATTCCCATCCCAATGGTAGAGAGCCTGGCAAGCCAGGCTACAATTATGGCCTTATACCCATATCCTGCTATAACGCTTGGTTGTAGTCTGCCCACAGTGGATACAGTTTCTGTAAAGCCTGCTATACCACAAATTGCACCGCTTAAAAATAACACAAAAATAATTAGTTTTTTTCTTGGGATATGGGAATATCTTGCCACATTTTCGTTTTCTCCACTAACCTTTATTTCATATCCAATCTTTGTGGTCTGAAAAAATATTTTATACAGAACGCCTAAAATAATGCAGATATAAATGGTTTTATATAAAGGAGTATTTGAAATAGTTGATATTGTGCCATTTTCACCAAATTGTACACTCATTGGAAAACCAAGTGAAGTTGGATCCTGCCACGGACCATAGACTAAATAATCTATCAAAAGTATTCCCACATAATTAAGCATCAAGGTAGTGATAATTTCATTTGCGTCAAAATATACTTTTAAAATTGCAGGAATAACCCCAAATAATCCCCCAAGGATTGCAGATGATGTAAACATAAGTGGAATTAAAAAATACCAGGGTAGATTTGGAAAATAAAGATATACAAAGGTTGCACCAATGGCACCTAAGGCGTATTGTCCCTCTCCTCCTATGTTCCAGATCTGCATTTTAAAAGAGATTGACAGGGCAATTGCACACAAAAATAATGGTATAGCCTTGTTTAAGGAATCAAAAAATGCATATGTAGAACCAAAACCACTTTTTAGAAAAATAACTATGCCAGATAAAGGGGATTTCCCCAGGGTAGCAAGTAATAGTGAACTAACACTTAAGGCCAGGAGCACTGCTACCACCGCAAGTAACACGCTCCTGGCCTTTGACTGTGTATATACTTTTTTTATCTGAATCTTCATTTTATGTGGAACTACATATTTTTTACCATTTCTGCTAATTATTTTGTTGATCCTATGACACCGTCCACGAACCAGTTCATGGACCAGATTTCAGTATCTGTCATTTTTTCTCCAGGTTTTACCCGAAGTTTTTTGTTTTGATCATAAATAGGGCCTTTGAATATTACAAATTCTTTTTTGATTATCTTATCTCTAATCTTCATTACCTCATCTCTCACATTTTTGGGGACCATTTTCCCAAAAGGAGCTATGTCAACTACGCCCTGATCCATACCTGCCCAGATATTTGAAGATTTCCATTTATGCTCTTTTACTTCCATTACTATCTTTTTATACAGATTTCCCCATTTCCATATTGCTGCAGTTAAATGGGCATTGGGTGCAAATTTGGACATATCAGAGTTATAGCCAATTGAATAAACATGTGCTTCTTGGGCTGCTTCCTGTGGTGCTGGAGAGTCCACATGTTGTGTGATAACGTCGGCCCCTACATTTAAGAGGCTTTTAGCTGCTTCTTTTTCTGTTGCTGGGTCATACCAGCTTTTGGTCCAAACCACTCTGACAACCACCTTTGGATTTACAGACTTTGCACCTAGAGTAAAGGCATTAATTCCCCTAATTAATTCTGGTAAAGGATATGCGGCCACATACCCCAGGACATTGGTCTTGGTCATATATCCTGCAACCATCCCTGTTAAATACCGTGCCTGGTACATCCTTCCAAAGTATGTGCCCACATTCTTTGCCCTTTTAAATCCAGAACAGTGCATAAATATTACATTTGGAAACCTCTTAGCCACCTTTATAACTGAATCCATATAACCATAGCTAGTTGCAAAGATCAGGTCATATCCTTTTCTCGCCATATTTGTTAACACTCGTTCTGCATCCTGACCTTCTCTGATAGATTCTAAATAATAGGTCTTTACTCCAGGTAACTTGGCAACTTCCTTTCTACCTAAATCATGGGCATAGGAATAACCTGCATCCCCAACTGGAGATACATAAATAAAGCCAACTTTTAAATCCCTGGCATAAGATGTGGCTGTAAAAAAAAGAAAAATGGCAAATAAATAAAACACATTCCTTTTCATTGACGCACTCCTTTTTTGATTTTTTTATAAAATTGTCTTTCCAATGCACCTATTGTTTTAAATTTAATTTATGGCTACAAAGGAAAGATGCATTGCATTTTTTGCTTAGTCAATCAAGGTTCTTTCAGTCAAGTCAATTTAAAATGTCCTTTTGTCTGTGTTCTAGGCAGGGAAGGGTTTTTCTTATTTTTTCAATGCGATCTTTTTTTATGGACACGTATATTAAATTTTCTTCTTCTCCAGCATCGCACAATTGAATCCCAAATGGGTCAAAAATAGAGCTCCTGCCACAAAAGTTGCTTCCACAGAGATTTGAGCACAAAACATACATGGTATTTTCAATTGCCCTGGCCTTTAGCAGGGTAATAAAATGGTCTTCTTTGTATTTTCCCATATACCAACCAGAACATATGATACTAACTTCCGTGCCTTTTTGTGCTTGGTATCTATATAATTCAGGAAATCTCAAATCATAACATATGGATACGCTTATCTTAAATCCCATATAATCTATGATTTCTGGGGGTTTGTCCCCAGGTAAAACCAGGTTGGATTCATTATAACCCAGCGAATCAAAGAGATGAAGTTTTCTGTATAATATTGAGGTTGATCCATCATTTTTTACAAAAATAGCAGCGTTATAAGGTTTTTCTCTTTCTGGTTCCCATGCAGTAGTTATGATATCTATTTTGTTTTTTTTAGAAATATCTATTAATTTTGTTACATAGGTGCTAAAGTTAGATGAGAGTAATTTTGGAGTGTTTGCTTTATCAATAACTCCCATGGCCATTTCAGGAAATACAACTAGGTCTATATGGTATTTTTTTGCCTTATTACAAAAATATTCAATTTTTTTTAAACTTTCAAAAGGTGATTTATAACCAGCAAGTTGGCAAACACCAATTCTTAACATCATCACCTCCTGCTAATTGGAACAGTTTTGTGATAATAAATGGATTTTCCGTCACAGGATAGGGATAATGGATAGTGTATAGATCCCCAAAAGTAAAGAAAGTAATACCCCCAAAAAGTATACACTTAAAATATTTTTCAAGCAGCCCCATGAAAAAATCCAAAAATCTGAATCAGACTGCTTAACATATCAACAATCTAAAATGAATTGTTTTTTAATAGCATTATTAATCAGTTGACTTAATTGCTCTTTATGGATTTCTGTTTATAGAAGCAGATTGACATTGATAATTGGAGCAGGAGTCAAAGTAGATAGTTCTTGCAAGAGTTTTGTTTTCCCGCAACCTTAGAGGCCAACCAACAAGATCAACCGAAAATAAAGCTCTTTGACTTTACTGATTT
>NZ_JBMYBT010000144.1:0-3223 GCF_053993635.1 Desulfothermus sp.
GTTTAAGATAAAGGTCCCAAATCTTCACCATGTAACGCAAAAGTTGCAAAGCAGTAAATCTTTGTGGAGTGCTTTTGTGCTCAAAAAGCAAATAAATAAAACCAGGCCTGGAGCTTAGCTGAACTTCATAGAGTAAATCAGAAAAATGTTCTTTTAAATCTTCATCCACAAAGGAATCTTTGACAATGACCAGAGAATTAAAATCAATTAATTTGCAGATATTTTGAGGCAAATAATTTCTCAAAAAATCTTCAGCATGCTCCTTGTGAGAAAAGACTTCCTTAACAAAGGCGTCATGGGGATTTTGGATGTACTTTTTAGTCATAAATTATTTGATAAAACACCTTTTAAGGGATGGCAAGGAGAATTTTTATAAATGCCTAACGCTCTTTTTTAAATTTTTACACAATTGAGTTATGGCCTTTGGCATATGAGTTTAAATTTCATTAAAAAAATACTCATATTGTCTTGATATATTTTTATATCTTTAGTTCTTTTTTAAACCATGAAATCAAATTTGGTGAAATACGAAGAAAGCTTTCATCTAGTTTTTTCAATATATTTTCAGCTTCTGTTTTATTAATAATACACTTATGGTAAGCCATTAAAAGCAATCCTAAAGTTCCTTTTACTTTTACTTTTATAGCTTTAGCAACTTTCCTTCCTGCTTTTTCGTCTATTAAAACCATATCTGCATCTATTTCTTTAGCTAAAAGAATTACATCGAGTTCTCCCTTATCTAATCCCAATAAAAAAGAAGGGATGATTTCTTTTTCTTGTGGAGACAGAATAGTTAACCAATCAGCTGCTTTTACCTCTTTTGAACCCACTTTACCCTTTCCAAATATTGTTATTTCTTCAAATACAGAACAAGGAATAATGACTTCATCAAATAATTCTTTTAAAATAGATAATTTATTTACAAGGGAAAGAGCAATTAACGGCGTACTATTAACAACTACTTTCATATTTCTTTAACTTCTTCTTCAAGTTCATCTTCTGGATAATCTATGACATAAAATCCGTGTTCAGAAAGTAATTGATAAAATTCCCACCGATCACATCCTAGAATGCCAGCAGCTAAGCCAGCGGATATTCGGCCCTTTTCATATAACTTGCCTAGAGTATAAAGCAAAACCTCTCGTTGAAATGTTTTTTTATCGATCCGCAAAGAATGTAATAACTCTTCTGGAAAGGAAACTGCCACCTTCATTAAAAACCCCCCATCTTATAAAAATTTTTACAAGTTTATTTAACCAAGAAATTTCATTGCGTTATGGCCTTTGGCTGATTCCCTGCAGGTTTATATGGAGATATGAATTTAAACTTCATTTAATCTATTTTTCAAATTAGATTATAGTCTTAATAAGGAGATCATACGGATCAAAAGGAGAGGAATCAATTAAAAATTTGTCAATTTTTTGATAAAAAGCACTACATAAAGTGAACCCAAATTTTTTTGAATATAGCGTAATAATAAGCATAGTTTTTGACAAATAACTTTATTGCAACTGCTAAGAGGACTATACCGAACATCTGTTTTATCCACTTTGCTTTCATCTTCTCTTTCATGACCTTGGCACCAATTTGAGATCCAATTATCACTGCTATAGTAGTTGAGAGCATAAATGGAAGGTTAAAATGGCCTTCTGCTATGTGTCCTGCAAATCCTGAAAAAGACGAAAACACCACTACAAAACTGCTGGTAGCTGCAGCCTCTTTTGTTTTATATCCCATAAGAAGCATCATTGGGACAAAAAGAAATCCACCACCAACACCTAATAGCCCAGCAATAAACCCAACAAAAAAACCTCCAACAACCATTAAGACCATTTTTATTGTATATGACATGGATTTTTCTCTATCAGGCTGGGAAGAGGATATAAGCATTCTGATGCCTGCAAAACTCATGGCAATAACAAAAAAGAAAATAAGGAGCTTTGTAGGGACAAATTTAGTGAAATATGCCCCCAGTGGAGCTCCTATAAAAGACGAAATTATGAGGGGTATAGCCCCTTTTATGTCAACCATCTTTGATCTGATATAAAATACAGCAGCAGACAAAGCGGTTACTCCATTTAACAAAAGACCAGTAGGTATGGCCACGCTCTTAAAATCATATCCCAGCCAATGAAATACTGGAATATAGAGCATGGCTCCACCTAATCCCAACATGGAAAAGATAAAGGATAATACTAAAACACATATACTTGCAATTAAAATCATCATAACAAGTAATCTCCTGTGCTAATCTTCATAGGCCAAGGAGCATTGCTGGACACCTGTGCCCGTTAAATTTAAGTCCCATTTCAAATAACTCTTCAAAATTCATATAATACCTCTTTTATAATAGTTTTTTAAAAAATATTTTTATTTTGCCTATATAAACAGCAATAAAAGAAAACATTGCTCCTAAAATACCTGCTGATGCAAATCCCACTGGACATCCTGTCTGACCACAAAATGGACAAACAGCAGATGACGAATAAAGGCCCATAAAACCAAACCACCAACCAAAAAAATGAATAAATTTGTGAAAAAATCCTTTATACTTTTCGCCTATTGACTTAATTTTGTTATTTTCACTTATCTGTTCCATATCTACACATCATATCCTGAGCAAGGAATACACATATGCTTATTACCTACTACCCTTAAATATGGCCTGGCCACAAGTTCACCGCAGCTATCACAGGGAACAAGTCCCATTACTTCGCCAAAATCCTCATATGGATGGTCTTTGACCTTCTCTATCTTCAATATCTCATCTTCAGGTGCATCCCATATAATTTTTACCATCTCCATGGCCTCTTCTTTTGGTATCTTTGTAGGTGGTACACCCTGTGCCCTTTTTCTCATAAAGGTGGATTCAGCAATTAATTTGTGCCTTGTAGGCTTATAAGAGACCCTCACACTTTTTTCGTTTTGCTTGTCTATTAGGGTTAAAGCCAACTTGCCCCATCCTGCTTTTTCAATATTTCCCTTACCCAGAGTACATCCTGTGGCATATTGGACCCCATCTGCAAAACATTGAGCCCCATGATTATCTCCGATTTCTACAATACAATGTAGTTCCCCAGAGGTTCCTGTTCTCTGAACACCCAGGGCCTTGAGCGCAGCAAGCCCTGCCCTCACTCCAACAGCAGATGCCCAACAAATATGCCCGTGAAATTCAAATGCCTTTTCCAAAATCTCTTTTTCGTTCATCTAGTCCTCCTTTTTT
>NZ_JBMYBT010000145.1:0-5327 GCF_053993635.1 Desulfothermus sp.
TTTGTCAATCTCAGGACGTTTTTTAAGCTGTGGAGTTTCACCTTTTAAAAGGCTGTCAATTGCTTGCGCTGCTATCCTCCCACTGCCTATTGCATCTGTGATAAGTCCAAGCTTCACCACATCTCCAATGGCAAATACCTTTGGATTAGATGTTTGATAGTATTCATTTACCTTTATAAATCCCCTGTCTGTCTCAATATCTTCTGTCAAAAAGTCAAGCTCTGGCACATCTCCAATAGAGATTACCACTGTATCTGCAGGTATCAATTCTCCTGAATCAGTAATAACTCCTTTATCAATAATCTTTTTGGTAAAAACAGGCCATTTAAATTTGGCCCCTGCCTTTTCTGCCTCTTTTCTCTCTTTACCAAAAGATGCTGGCTCCTGAATATCTATTAGGGTAATATCCCTAGCACCAAGTCTGTGGGCTTCAGTTGCCACATCACAACCCACATTTCCAGCACCTATTACTACTACCCTTTCTCCTGGATCTATTTCATCTTTTTTACTCTTGCCCAGAAATTCTAAAGCAGATACTAATCTTTCCTTACCCTCTACTGGTAAGATCCTGGGCCTTTGGGCACCAGTTGCTATAACCACAAAATCATATTCTGATAATAGTTCTTTAAATTTTTCTTTACCTATATTCTCTTCCAATTGAACGTGATGGAGTACCTTTTTTATTCTCTCAATATCCTTTTTCAAAATGTCCTGTGGTATCCTGGTCTTTGGAATGTACTCAGATATCTTACCACCCAACTCTTTATGTCTATCAAAAACTGTTACATCGTATCCCTTCAGTCTAAGCTGCCATGCACAGGATATACCTCCAGGTCCACCACCAATTATTGCAACTTTTTTCCCTGTTATAGGTGGAAGTTCTGGGAGCTTGGCATTTTCTGAAGCCTTACCAAGGAGGGTTACATCCACTGGAGTCATATTATATTTTTGTTTAGTACAATTTTGCATACACAGATTTGGGCACAAAAAACCACATACTGTTGTTGGAAAAGGTGTATAAAAAAGGGCCATATCTGCTGCTTCCTCAAACCTTCCCTCTCTAACCAATGCCCATCTCTCTTGCACTGGTATCCCAGTTGGACACGCAAATTCACATGGAGCTGCATATTTTTTGTTTTCCCAAACTGGTTTAAAACGCCTCAACTCTCCAATTGTGATCACAGGAATTGGACTTCTATCATAATCTACAAGGTCCCCTATTAATCCTCCTTGTCCTAATTCCTTACAACACACATTTTTGTTAAAATCAGAAATAGGTCTAAGTGAACTACTCCTTTTTTCCTGGGGAGACCTTGCAACTATTAAATCCCAATCTTCATATTTAGATAGTTCTTCGTATAAATGCTCTTTATCAATCTTCTTTAAAAATGTTTTTAAATTCTCGCATAGCCAATCCCACTCTTCTTCTGATATCTGTACCCTTTTTGCATCTTTTTCACTAAAACCTAAGTATTTTCCTCTAACAAAAATTTTTCCTCCAACCATTCCAACACAAGGCCTATAGCCAAGTACATTATCTGGATTCTGGGGATTATACCCACAAATAACAGCTATTCCACCTGCCATAAATTCAGCAAAATAATCTCCTACAGATCCAAGTACCCAGAGCTCAGGCGGAGTGAACCTGGGGTTAAATTTTGTCATGGTCATTCCACGGGCGCCAATATTACCTGCAATATAGATCTTGCCCTGGGCCATACCATTTGCAACTCCACTTGCAGCATGTCCATGAACTACAATTTCTGCACCTGCATTTAACCACCCAACATCATCTGAGGAATTTCCAAGCACCTCAATCCTGGTATTTGGGAATCCCATGGATCCAACCCTCTGGCCAGGAGGACCACTCACATAAACAACAACTTCTTCGTCTCCTGCTTTCCACAGCCTGCCACCAATTCCATGTTGTCCACATGCCTCTACTTCTATTTTCCTGTATCCTTGTTCTACAGCCCTTTGAATCCTTTCTTCAAGGATTCTAGAATCAACCCTTTTTCCATTCTCCCTTCCAGGGATAAAATAGGCATCTCTTATCTTTTGTCCCATGACTTAATCTCCCTTTTAATTAGAACATAGCAACATTATTTATGTAATATTCGTTAGGCTTAACAATTATATTTTTTATACAACATATTTAATTTTAAGTCTTTCTGCTGCATGATAATCATCTATTCCCAAAGCATCTGACATACCAATTGGTAGGGAGGTGGACCTTCCAAGTGGTGCCACTATTTTCTTGAGTTCAGTATCAAAGGTGAGAAATACATCTACTACCCTTTCAGCCACTTTTTCAGGATCTAATCTCCTGTAAATACGTGGGTCCTGAGATGTAATTCCCTTTGGACAGAGTCCAATATTACATATATTGCACCTATCGGTCTCAGAACCAACACAACCAGCAGCAGCCTGCATAATGTATTTTCCAACCTGTACTGCACTTGCCCCAAGCATGTAGAGAGCTGCTGCATTTGCTGCAAGATTTCCCCTCTTACCAATCCCTCCTGCACCAATGATCGGGATCTCGTTTTGTTTTCCCAGCTTTACTAAATTTAAATAACAGTCCCTTACATTACTGGCTATTGGGTGACCCATATGGTCCATGGAAACATTATAAGCAGCACCAGTGCCGCCATCTTCTCCATCTATGGCAAGTGCTGCTGCATATGGATTTCTAGTCAAGTTATTTAAAACTGCAAGTGCTGTAGATGTACCAGAGATCTTTGGATAAACTGGCACCCTAAATCCCCATGCCATATACATAGATTGAATCATTTTGGCAACAGATTCTTCTATTGAATACTTTGTCTGATGGGTTGGTGGGCTGGGTAAACTGACACCTGGAGGAACACCTCTGATTGCTGCGATGAGTTTATTCACTTTATACCACATAAGGAGCCCGCCATCTCCAGGTTTTGCACCCTGGCCATATTTGATCTCAATGGCACAAGGGTCTTCTTTCATCTCTGGGATTGCATGAATTATCTCATCCCAGCCAAAGTAACCACTGGCGATCTGAAGGATTATGTATTTTAAAAATCTCGATCTAAGGAGCCTTGGAGGACAACCACCTTCCCCTGTGCACATCCTAACAGGCATTCCAAGTTCTTCATTTAAATAGGCTACCCCCATAACCAGCCCTTCCCACATATTAGGAGACAGGGCGCCAAATGACATTCCGCCAATTATTAGCGGATAAATTTCTCTAACTGGGGGAACCCATCCATTTTCTTTGTAACATTTTAAATTTTCTTCTGGAGGAAGCACCCGTCCAAGGAGGGTCCTTAGTTCAAATTCATGCCGTCCAGCATCTAAGGCTGGGTCAGTTAGCATGGATATCCTAATAAACTTTATCCTGTCTAGAATTGTATAGGGGACATTTCTCCTCCCACCACGTCTTCTTGGCTGACCACCTAAATTTATATGAAATTTAAGTTTATCTGGTTCTTCATTGTGAAAAGGAATTATTGCCTGATTTGGACATACTGTAGAACAAAGTCCACACCCAATGCATGCATGACCAGGATCTGTCTTTTGTTTTATGCCATAATAAATTTTATAAAGGTTTGTATGTGCCTCTTTATTGTTTATTGGTGTTTCAACAATTCTCTGTCTAAATGTTCCTAATTCTATGGCCCTCACTGGGCACGCAGCTACACATCTGCCGCAAAGCTGACATTTTTCTTTGTCCCAATATATGAGCCAAGGAAGATCCTTTAGACTTAATTGGGAAGGCGTAATGGGTTCATTTGAGAGCACTTTATTACCTCCTTACGATCTGATGTGACATACACAGTATCAATGTACATTGGTTGAAAATATTCAAAATTATTTTCCCCTAATTCTTTTTTTAACACATAATCAAGGCCGCATATTTCAGAAGAAAACACAAAAAATCCCTTTTTCCCGCCAACAACCCCAGGCCTTAATTTTTTTCTGTCCTGCACCATAACCACAGTTTTATCTGGCAAACACCCTATAACACAATTAGGACCATCTATTATGAGCCTTCTACATGACTGTTTTAACCTTTTTAAAAATTCACTATTTGGATGTTTCTCTATGTCCTCATCCTTAAGAGGAGTTATTATGTGTTTGTAGAACTCAACTGGTAGTCCCAGAAAATTTATCATATAATGAAAAATATGGGTAAATACTTCAGAGTCTGATTGATACCCTGTATAGCCAGGAAACCCCCTTGATTCCAAAAATTCTCTAATAGGCACAAATGCCGTATTTTCTCCATTGGTCATGGATGCTATACCCTGAATAAAAAAGGGATGACATGCATATAAATTTATAGCATAATTTGTATTTTGCCTGCCTTGGGCCATGATGATCCTTGCCTTAAGCCCAATATTATCTAAATCAAGGTATTCAGCAACTTCCATGGGATCTCCAATCTCTTTTAATAAAATAGAATCTGGCCAAAAACTATATACAATCATACTTTCATCTTTCTGTCCCATTTTCCTAAGCTTTAACCTGATCATCATGAGCCTATGAGCTTTTTCTTCAAAAGATAAATCTTCCCAATCTTCAGGGTATTCATATGCCCTGATGTGATACATATAGCGTTTGGGTATACCTGGAGGTGGTTCTTTTTTAACTTTTATAGAGTGGTTGTACTTTGTTTTAAAACCCATTGGCATGAGATAACTATCAAGGGTTTTCATGCCTTCTTTTGTAAATATCCCTGATAAAATTGGATATTCCTTTAGTTCTTCAAAAATCCCACCAAGATCTGTTAAATAAAGTCCCACCCCTGAACCATCATGTCCCTCCTTCATTACATCCAGGGCCTCAATGGCCAACATGGGAGATTTTGGGACATCACTTGTTAATGCAAATAATCTGCACATAGCTGTCTCCATTTTTTGTGTAGTGGTTTGATTTTATTAATAAAATTTTAAAGTAATATCTTGCCAAAATCTATCTACAATTCTTTTATATTTGATTATGTCTTCAAATTCCTCAATGAGAAAAGTATCTTTAGGTGGCCAGAGTCCCATTTGGATGATATCTAAAAATTTTTCTCTTGTAATACGAGATGAACTCAAATTTGTTAAAAGATGAATTCTCTGTATCAAATATAGCCAGTTAATATGAATCTGAGACAAAATATTTATGAATTCCTGATCCTTACCAAAAGCATTTAAACACTCAATCAAAAGAGAGTTATAATTTTTATTGTGTGCATCTTCCATGGACACTTTTCCAGTTAGCAACATGCCCTGGACAAAGAATTCCAGATCTATAAGCCCTCCTCTGCCAGTTTTTATATCCACAACACCTTCTGTTTCTTTAGA
>NZ_JBMYBT010000146.1:0-10745 GCF_053993635.1 Desulfothermus sp.
TGTGTGCCCCACACATAATAATCTGATGCAAGTTCTTTTGCACTTGGCATCCTATAGCCCTGGGCATAGTTTGCCCTGATTTTGATATTATCATTAATAAGATATGTCGCCCCTATTGTTGGGCATATATGTGTCTTGTCTTTATCATGTCCTTCCCCTTTTTCCACTTCTACTTTAAATTTGTCATATCTAGCACCACCAGATATGACAAATCTATTATCAAGGAGTTTGATCTTTCCCAGAATAAATCCAGCTGGATTTTTATATTTGGTTTCTCTGGGTTGATATGGACTTGATTCAATTCTGTAATACACCCAGTCAAAACCGCCTGTTATTACAAAGTTTTCCATATCCAGGGTAAGCTGCCCTTGTGCTCCCCTATGAGTTGTTTCTTTTGTTGTGGGGATTCCATCATCCCAGCCGTCAGGATTACTCATAAGTGGATCTACCCATCTATCTCTGTCTTTTCCCTGAAAGTATCTAAACTTCCAAAATAGAGGAAGTGATGAAGTAGTGCCCTCATAAATGAAATCCGCTGAACTAAGAGATTTATCTGAATAATCATCTAAATCATTTTGACTTAGATAAGAAGGACTGCCTGCTCTATCCACATCAAATTTGGTATAGATTACACCAATCCTGTTACCAGGTAAGAACTCATAACCAATGTTAAAGGAGTAATTCTCTTTTTTATCATAGCCTGTATTTTTGTATTTTGTGTTATCTGCTGTATCATAGTCGTCCATTTTCCCTCGGCTATAAGAAAATGAGTAGTCAAATTTATTTATTTTACCAAAAGAGCCTATGGTCCCGTCTTGATAATTGAAGCTTCCAAGTGTTCCTTCCAAAAAAGCATGGGGTTTTCCTCTTCCCCTTTTTGTTATTACATTTATAACACCGCCAATACCAGCAGATCCATATTGAACTGCCCCAGGACCTCTGATAATTTCTATTCTTTCAATGTTTTTTGTTAGGATCTTGGCCACATTTCCTGTTCCTGCACGTCTACCATCTAAAAGGATAAGTACATGTCCAAGGAGGTCATTTCCGTGTGTTTCTGTTCTAAAACCACGAATTCCAACAGATGTTAAGGTGCCAGGATATTGTCTAATAGTGCCTATGCCCTTTTCTGAAAGGAGCTCTCCTAAATCCCTTGCAGAGGAGGCTTCTATCTCTTCTGGTCCAATTACCTGGATGTTCATGGGTGTTTCTTTTATAGATTCTTTGTACCTGCTTGCAGTAACCACTATAGTATCCAACGAGGTCTGGTTTTCATATGCAAAGGTATCTTGAGAAACAAGAAAGGCTAAAATTCCGATGAAAACTACTAAATACTTTTTCATTTTGTGATTTCCTCCTTGATATTTTAGCCACAAAGTCTCATTTCTTTGCCAGTGAATTTGATCTTCATGTCCTTTCCAATTTCTACAAATCTAAGGAGTATCCTTTTCATCCCACGTCTTGTCATTTCCCACCAACCATAAGTTATATCTTCCTCACTACCTGGAGAATGGGCAATTTCTATTAAGTCTGCATCTTTAAAAATTTTTTTTAGATCCTTTTTTACCTGCTCTAGATCCAAATTTTCAGTGTCTGTTCTAACATAACAAATAACTCCTGTCCTCATAACCTTTCCTCCTTTTTTTAAACTTAAATTTTTCATTGTTTAAAATACAAATAAAAAAATCCCTGAAATCCTTCATACAAGCAGGATTTCAGGGATTTCCCGTTTTTATCCCCAAAACTATATATAGTTTTTAAGCCCCTTGCTCCGAGAGACTTAAAAGCTCTTTCCAGGCAGGTCTTCTGACTCTAAGGATCATCCTACTTGCCCTGTTGAATAACCCCTTTTCTTAGGAGATTCAACAGAACTCACCCTGTTATTATTCAACAGGGCAGGCCCTGTTGAATATAGTTCCCTTTTGGGAAATTCAACAGGTCAAGGCCCCGTTGCATTATTCAACGGAGCAAGCTGCGCCTTCCCCTGGTGTTTTAACCAGAGTGGCATTTTGCAGCTTTCGTCCCCTTATCACAGCCGCGGGCCGGTTCCGGATTCTCACCGGATTCCCTTTTAAGCCCATTATAGGCACCTGGTAGATTTTATATAAAACCCAACTCAAATCAAAAGTCAAGAATTATCTTTTTTGGCTTACTGGTTAGTTACAGACTCCTCTACAGCTGTTAAAAATGAATTTAGTCCTATCTTTAAAACCTTAGGGATATTATTATCATTAACAAATCTTTTTACTTCTATATTTTCCTTTCCTGATATAGAACTTAAAACAAGTTGTTCCAATTTAGAAACAGCAGATATATCTTTTATATGGCCTTTTTCATATTCATCAGACAGAACTAAAAATTCCTGCATAATAGATGCATATTCTTTCTTTAAAAGAAGATCTTCTAATTTTTGAACAAAAAATTCCTTTTTATTTTTTGGTATAAGTTCACTATTGTAGACAATATCAAATATAGATATGTCCCTTTCGTTTAATTTTTTAAAAATAGATCGATCTTCTATCAGTTTATTTTGTTTTTTTATAGCAATTTTTACCGCATCATATACGGCCTTTGCAATTAATTCTCCAAGTTTTGAATGACCACCTGCATTGTCTAAAGTAAATTTCCCATCTCCTTGAACAATAATTATATTATCTGTGCCCGTGCCTGTTGCCTGATATATTTTGGGATTGTATGAACTTCTTATATCAAGATCATTTAATAGAGCACTTTTTGCCTCTGTTGCAGTGATTATAGCTCTGGTCATGGCCCGAGGAGTGAGTTTTGCATTTGTCATAATTATCATATTAATTGTGCCTGGGTCTATTTCATAATAGCAACCCATATCTTTTGACATTCTCATGGCATTGGTCTTAACCCCTGCAGTTGCAAACACATAGACTGCCAAATCTTTGTATTCTTTTTTTATCATGGCCAGATTATCCATATCTGCGCCTGTAAACAAGAGACTTGAATCTTCCTCTTTAATTTGTAGAGTATTATATATCCTTTTTCTGGATTTTTCTAATCCCAGGTGATGAGTAATTCTCCAACAAGGTGGTGGTGTATAATGATTGCCGACATTTATTATATTGTACCTGGGGCCTTCTAAGGTTGAAATTATATTTATTGGTTTTTCAAAGGTTATTAGAATAGTTTTATTTATAAAGTCAAATATAGATGATTTTATGATATTCACACTTTTAATATAGCCAAGAGATATAGGTATTTTCCTTTTTGATATTATTTTATCTTTATTTACCCAATATCTATCATCCAAAAATTCTTTAGAATATATATCAGATGCCAGCCACGATACAAAATATCCCGTATGGGCCGAAAGACGACAGGTCAAAGCACATGGATATGAATATATACGATTATTTTTTATAGCTGATACATCTCTCCAACCTGGTAGTGTTTTTATCTTATTTATTAATCTTTTGTCTCCACCACAAAAATACACAACCTGGGGATTAAAGTTTAACCAATCTCTTTTACTGACTTCAATAATAGAGCCTTGTCCTTGAAAATTTGGTGGAATGCCACCTGCCAATTTGATGAGTTGAGTCTGAAAGGAATTTACTGTAGGAGTCATTAAAACATTCCTACCCATTATTCTCATAACCCGTAATCTTTGTTGTTTCTTAATATGACTCAATTTTTTTTGGATATGATCTAATTGATATTTAATCTTCTTAATTAGCCTAAGTCCATTATCTTTTTTCTCAAATATATCTGATAAAATTTTGATTGTCCTATATAAAGAAGGAATATCCTTTGGTTCAAAAACAATTATCTTAACGCCATTTTTTTCAAATCCATTTATGATTTTTCTATGCCTTTTTGAACAAAAAATTATATCAGGATTTATCTTTTTTATCCTCTTTGTTGATGGATATAAAAAACCACCTACTATATGTGCTCCTTCTATTACATATTCATCATAATATGTTATCCCTTTAATATGTTCTTTTTCACCTATTTCATACAAAATTTCAGTAATAGATGGAGAAAGAGATACAACTTTTTGGGGTTTTTTATTTATTTCTATGAATCTTTTAGCATCATCCAAAAATTTTACTTGATAACAATATGAAAGAGGTGAATATAAAAATAAACTCATAAATATAATCCAAATTTTTTTTAGATTCATAATTTAGCAATACTCCCATTTGTATATATCTTTTAAAATATATTTTGCTGCAAATTCTTAAATTTTTATTTTATCAATTTTTCTCATTGACAATTTTTTTTAATGCCTTTTCAAAGATCATTGACAGAAGTTTTAGTCCTTGAATTGCTCTAGGTGAAGGACGATTGAAAAAATCTGAATTTACAACAAACACATTTGAATATTTTACTGCATTTATTTCTTTATACTTTTCCCAGAATTGTTTGAGGTTATTTAAATTGTGTTCTGAATGAACCATTGATGTTATGATTATAATATCTGGATTTAACCCTATGACCTGTTCAACAGAGATTCTTGGATACCCTTTAAGATTTTTAAATATATTTACACCCCCAGCTACCTTTATTAAATTGTCTATGAGTGTATTTTTACCAACTGTAACCATTGGATCCACCCCTATTTGAAAGAATACCTTTGGGGGATTGATATACAATGACGCTCTTTTTTGAACTAACAACACATCTTTCTTTAACCTTTCCACAACTGCTTTGGCCTGTTTCTCACATCCAACGATTTCCCCAAGAACAAGCATTGTGGAAAACAGAGATTCAATATCTCTTGGATCAACAACAAAGACCTTTATTCCAATTTCTTTAAGTTTAAATACAATGTGTTTTGGATTGCCGTCTTTAGTGGCAATACACAAATCTGGTTTAAGTGCAAGTATCTTCTCAATACTTGGAGATATATAAGATCCCACCTTTGGCAAGCGTTTTACTTGTTCTGGATAATTGCAAAATTGAGTGACACCTACTACCCTGTCTCCTGCACCTATTTCAAAAAGGCATTCTGTGATGCTTGGTGCAAGGGAAACTATCCTTTTTGGATAAAAAGGAACAGTTATAACTGTCCCAGACAGACCTATTATTTTTTTACCATTTGCAGAGGAAGTTACTAAAATTCCCATCATAAGAATTAAAATTTTAAAGCAATATTCCTTCATGGTTTAAAATAAAAAACCCTGAAATCCTGATAACATAAGGACTTCAGGGATTTCCCGTTTTTATCCCTACAAGTTTATTTTTTCTTTGCCTTATGAGAAAATGATATTTTTGTTCAGGCAGGTCTTCTGACTCTAAGGATCATCCTACTTGCCCCGTTGAATAACCTTATTCCTCAGGAAATCAATTCGACAAGGCTCGCCCTGTCATTATTCAACAGGGCTTGCCCTGTTGAATAGAGTTCCCTTTTGGGAAATCCAACAAGGCTCGCTGCGCCTTCCCCTGGTGTTACAACCAGAGTGGCATTTTGCAGCTTTCGTCCCCTTATCACAGCCGCGGGCCGGTTCCGGAGTCTCACCGGATTCCCTTTTAAACCTTAAAAGGCACCTGAACCCATTTTTATACTCAATTTTTTTAATTCTCTATATTTATTTTTTTTTTGAGTCAATATTTTAATTGAAGATTTGTTTGATAAGTTGATAGATGCATTAAAAAAATCTTGACAATTAGATTTGTTAAATATGCCTAGAGTATTCAAATAAATTAAGAGAAGCTTAACTTTAATATCCATCCACTCATAAATAATCATGTTACCGACAGCACAGTGGTTGAGCCTCTGATTTTATTGAACCAGCAATCACAAAATTTGTTCAAAAAGCAAACACCAAAGGGAACATTAACTTTTTCACACAGACACCTCTTAATTTTTTGGTTGCCCATTATATAATTTGTTACAACTATGTTACAGTTAGTTTTTTGCTGTGGAATTTTTATAGATCAACTTCTTTTGGATGTGAATAAATTCGAGAAAATTTATTGAAATATTTTTTATTAAAGGATAAAATTTATGTCGAGTTTAATTTCTAAATAAAAGGGGGAAAAGATGAAGTCTAAATCAAAAATTTTTTTTAACATTCTATTTACATTAATTATTTGCTTTTATTTTAGTTTAGATATGTTTGCCTATAACACCGCTAGTTCTGCAGGTTATGAATACAATATTGATAGACCAGGATATGATTATAAAAATATCAATCTCACAGAAAATAGTCCAGCATTGTGCAAAGAGGCGTGTGATAAAGATTCACGGTGTAAAGCATGGACATTTGTAAGACCAGGATATCAAGGACCATCACCTAGGTGTTGGTTAAAATACAAAGTGCCAAATCCTGTCCCAAATAAATTTACTATATCAGGTGTAAAAAAATCAGGGAAACATAAAACAGGCGTAACAAAAATTTTTAATTCTCCTTCCATATCTGGGTATCGTTTAGATTGGTGTAAGGTATGGGGTTCACTGTGCGGCAAACCAGCTGCTGATGAGTTTTGTAAACAACAAGGTTTCAGTAATGCAATTAAATGGGAAATAGACCCTGATATAGGACTTCACTCACCAACTAAAATCATTGGAACAGGTGAAATCTGCGATCAAGGATTTTGTGATGGATTTAGATACATAGAATGTGCAGGTACTAAAAGTAATGTTCAAACACCAAAGGGTGTATCTTTTAATGACAATTTGAGTAAATACTACATTGGTTGTTTTAAAGATAGTGGAGATCCAACTGGAACCCAAGGTAGAGACTTAGATGGATTTATGTATGGATCCAAAGATATGACTCCTGAGATGTGCATTGATATTTGTTCAAAAAGAAATTTTAAATATGCATCAGTACAATATTCAACTCAATGCTTTTGTGGCAATAGTTATGGAAAATATGGACCAGCTAACAATTGCAATATGAAATGCAGTGGAGATCCCAATAAAATATGTGGAGGATTTTGGGCAAATAGTGTTTACAAGACTTACTCATCAGAAGATGCTTCTGAACGTCAGAAGAACACTTCACTCAATTTTACAATAGAAAATTGTGCAGTATATAAATACAAAACTCACTACTTATATGGTTATATAGATGAAAGTATTAACCCTGACACAAAAGCTATTTTTTTAAGTTGCATGATTAAAAATGTTCCTAAAGATACAGAAATAACAGCGAACTGGTATTTCTATGATGGATCTAAAAAAATATTTATTTTCAGTTTGCCGTTAAAAATTAAAAATCCAAACTACACTGGATATGTAACATTTACATTAGAACCATCTGAAGGAAAGAGCTTTCCATCTGGACCATATGAAATTGTACTTACTCATAAGGGAAATCCGATAAAAAAAATTTCCTTCATTTACAAATAAAAAATAAGGGATAATCAAGACATTAACTCTTTTTGAAAAAGTCCATTCTTACTTCTCTTACTTCAATTTAAGATCCCCTATTTTTTATAGGGAGGATAAATACTCTGATGAGAATGGAACATAAACAGCCGCCGTTCTAAATATCCAGAACGATGGTATGGAAACATTCGGAATTGTGAGCCTATTTTGAGTGTTGATCTCGATCTAGGAGATAAACAACATTTTAAATTGGACTTTCCCTTTTTTAGCTCTAAATATAAAAAAGCTGTAATATCAAGATGTTATCTAGATATTTTTTGTAAGACCCCACCTTTTATTTTGTAGCCAAATACTGAAAATATTTTAGCCTGGAGGGGAGTTGGTTCTTCTATTATCCTTAAAGGATTTCTTTTACCTGAATGCCAACAAAGACAACTATGTAAAGATCTCATTGATTCCATTGTGTTATTAAAATTCAGCATAATCCCTAACCTGGATTTTATCAATATCAGCTTTCTCTGTAATTAAAACCATGCTTGGGATTTTTTCTACGGACTCCAGGTAAATCTAGTTCTCCTTTTTGGGCTTAATCGAACTCTGACCATTTCCCCAATGTAATAAGTTCTTCCTTTTTTACATTCTTATGTTTTGGTATTCCAAACTCTTATTATTAGAAGAGTCTTAAATTGTCAAAAAAGCCTTTTTATCATGTTGTACCTGGAATAATTTAATTGTATATTTGAAATTAGTAGGGTCTTACAAAAATTTTATCTATAATCCCTTAAATTTGTTGATTAATTAATAAAATTTTCTTTTAAAAAGGAAAACTCTTGTCTGAAAGTCAAGTATTACTCTCGGTTAGTTTTATTTTTCTCATTTTATTTGCAACTTTTTTTCATTTTTTGTGGAAGTTTACAAAAAGACTTGGTTTTTGGTTAATTTTTGGTATATTAATATTCAAAAAACGGATTAACACTACGGAGTTGAGGATTTTATGAGATTTTCTAACTTGTGGGGATTATTGAATTTTCTCTATGCCCCCGGCAGGATTCGAACCTGCGGCGCCAGGATTAGGAATCCTGTGCTCTATCCTACTGAGCTACGGGGGCTTACTGATGTCGAGACTATGTGAATATTTTTTTTTGTCTTGTGTGTCAAGTAAATTTTTAACCTTGATAAAGGCGTGATTCGTAATTCGTGATTCGTGATTGGTGATTCGTGATTTGTGATTTGTGAATAGGGTGTAGGGGCGGATTCCATATTCGCTCATGGATTCCATATCCGCCCATGGATTCGTAATTTGTGATTTGTGATTCGTGATTCGGGATTCGTGATCCGGCATTATCTCAATCTATCTTTTTTAATACAAAACCACATCTATTTGGTATATATAGAGACAAGTAATGTGTTAAATGATTATATGTTTTTTCAGTTAGAGTAAAGTGGGTTTCACCTATTTTTAATCTTTCAAACCCTCCATATTTTTTTTCATCTGTACAAAACACCAGCTTATATTTTCCTGGACGTGCATATATTCTGTAATGGGTAAATGATGTGGTTGGATGGAAGCTAAACACAAATACATAGTCTCCTCTCTCAAAGGCAATAATTTTATTTTCATTGTGGTCATGAAGATGTTTAGGTGGCATTTCTGGTCTTAATATATTTATCTCTTTGATAAATCTTATCATGTCTATATCAAACTTAAGCAGGTATTCATATCTCAGCAGGGGATTTTCTGCAAGGGACCACTGTCTTCTGGCATATTTGTAAGACCAATTGTTTCCTTGCCTTGGAAAATCTATCCATTCAGGGTGTCCAAATTCATTTCCCATGAAATTTAGATAACCAGCACATGCAGTGGATATGGTGATAAATCTAATTAGCTTATGAAGAGCGATTCCTCTATCTACTTTTAGATTTTCATCTTCCTTTCTCATAAAATAATACATATCAGCACCAATTAGTCTGAAAATTATGGTCTGGTCCCCAACCAGTGCCTGGTCATGGGATTCTGCATAGCTGATGGTCTTTTCCTCTGGTCTGTGGCTTGTTAATTCATACCAAAGGTGTCCCATAGGCCAATTTTCATCTCTGAAATCCTTTAATAACTTTATCCAATAGTCAGCAATTCCCATTGCAAAGCGAAAGTCAAATCCAATTCCTCCTCTGTCTATAGGATAGCAGAGCCCAGGCATGCCAGATACCTCTTCAGCAATGGTTATTGCATCATCTTTTATTTGATGTACTAGCTTATTTGCCAGGGCCAGATAGGTAACAGCATCTGTATCAACAGATTCATTAAAATATTCATCATAGGAAACAAAATCCTTTCCTATGCCGTGGTGGGTGTATAGCATGCTGGTTATGCCATCAAATCTAAAACCATCCACATGAAATTCCTCTAAATAGTATCTTAAGTTTGATAGTAAAAAACAAAGCACGTGTTTTTTTGAATAATCAAATAGTCTGGATCCCCATAAGGGATGATAACCCCCTTTTCCTTTGTGAAAATAAAGGTCATAGGTTCCATCAAATCGGGATAGTCCTTCGACCTCATTTGGCGCTGAATGGGAGTGTACAATGTCTATTAATACATAAAGTCCTAAACTATGAGCAGTATCTATTAATTCTTTTAAATCATCTGGAGTGCCAAATCTAGATGATGGGGCAAAATAATTTGATACCTGATAGCCAAAAGAACCATAATAAGGGTGTTCTAAAATGGCCATGAGTTGGATGGTATTGTAGCCAAGTTTTTTTATCCATGGTAAAATATTCTCAGTAAATTCTCTGTATGTACCAACCCTTTCTTCCTCTTGCGCCATGCCAACATGGGCTTCATATATTAGGAGGGGTTTGGGATATTGGACATTTTTATCGTATTTCCACTGATATTTATTCTCAGGGCACCATACCTTTGCAGAAAAGATCTTGGTGTTTTCATCCTGAACAACATAAATTGCATGGGATGGTATCCTCTCTCCTTCTCCTCCATCCCATTTTACATATAATTTGTATAAATCGCCGTGGGAGATTTTGTCTTGCGGAATAAAGATCTCCCATACACCATTTTCCTTTTTTTCAAGCCTGAATTTACCATCTATCTGCCAATTGGTCATATCTCCAATAAGATATATTTCCTTTGCATTAGGGGCAAATTCTCTGAAAATCCAGTGGTCATCAAATTTGTGGAGTCCAAAATATTTGTAGGAAGATGCAAATTCTTTAAGGGACTGATTTTTTGTTATGGATTTTTCAACCTCTTTTATTTTTTTTATTCTCTGTTCTATGTGTTTTTCATAGGGTTTAAGATATGGATCTATTTCAATGAGATCTATTTTTGCCATCTATTTCTCCAATAATAGGTTTTACAGAGGTCGATCTAACATTTTCTCATACAACTGGATATATTTTTTTGCACATTCTTTGT
>NZ_JBMYBT010000147.1:0-12983 GCF_053993635.1 Desulfothermus sp.
ATTTACTGGGGAAGGCGGTCTATTTTAGGGCACTTGAAGAGGAAAATAAAAAATTAAGAAAACAACTGGCTACTGCCACCAGGCCAAAAACCAATATAATTGGAAGGTCAAAAGGAATACTTGAAGTCCTGAAATTAATAGATCAAGTTGCCAACACTGACACCACTGTTTTGATCACAGGGGAGACAGGAACAGGAAAGGAACTTGTGGCCAGTGCTATCCATGAAAATAGTAGCAGGGCAAAAGGTCCTTATATTAAGGTTAATTGCGCGGCAATGCCCGAGAGTTTGCTTGAAAGTGAGCTCTTTGGTCACGAAAAAGGCGCATTTACAGGTGCGCTTTCTAGAAGAAAAGGGTGTTTTCAAGAGGCAAATAAGGGAACCATATTTTTAGATGAGATTGGTGAACTTTCTCCTATGGCACAGGCAAAGCTCCTTAGGGTGTTACAGGACAAGGAAATTCAACCAGTTGGGGCATCCAGGAACATAAAAGTAGATGTGAGGGTAATCGCTGCTACAAATAAAGATCTAGAACAAGAGGTAGCTAAAGGTAGATTTAGATCAGACCTTTTTTTTCGACTCAATATTTTTCCAATATATATCCCTCCGCTCAGGGAAAGGGGGTCTGATATCCTTTTGCTTGCTGATTTTTTTGTAAATAAGTACTCAAAAATTTTTAAAAAAAATATAAAACGCATCTCTACAACTGCAATTGATATGCTCATGTCTTACCACTGGCCAGGAAATGTGAGAGAACTGGAAAATTGTATTGAACGTGCAGTTTTGATTGTAGAGGGTGAAACCATTGAATCACATCATTTCCCTCCTTCCCTTCAAACAAAATCAAATAGTGAGAATGGCCAGTTTCACGGAAAATTTGACATATTAGTGGCAAATTTTGAAAAGGACTTAATTATTGACGCATTAAAAGAAACAAATGGAAACCAGAGTTCTGCAGCAAAGATTTTAGGGACTACTAAAAGGATTATACAATACAAAATAAAGAAATATGCAATTGATCCAAAAAGATTTAAAAAAAAGAAATAAAAATTTAATATATGAGCACATTAAAAAGATTTACAAACAAATTAAAGGAAAAGAGAGATAAGTTTATTCATTTATGTGAAAAGGATGTGGTGGGGATAAATGCAGTAAAATCATATGCAAGGGAAATCATAGATGTTTTTTTTAGCTATTTAAAAGGATTAAATCTTGATAGGTTGTGCGTTTTTGCATCCGGTGGGCTTGGGAGGGGGGAAATTAGCTTTGACTCTGATCTAGACCTTGTTTTTTTACATCAAAATAGATTGTCAAAGGACCTTAGGTCCCTCATTGAATCCATTATCTCATCCCTATGGGATGCTGGTTTTGAGGTTGGACAGCAGGTATCCTCTTTATCGGGACTTATTCGCCTTGCACGATCTGACTTCTCTGTATGCACTTCTCTTTTAGAAACAGAATTTTTAGGTGGCGATAGGTATCTCTATGAAAAATTTAAGACTAGTTTTATTGATAGTTTGAGCTCTACAAGACAAAAAAGGAATTTTTTAAAGAAACTTAGAGAATACAGAAATGAGAGAATTAAACAATATGGAGAGAGTATTTATTTAATTGAGCCAAATATAAAAGAAGGACTAGGTGGGATTAGGGATGTACATTGTATTAAATGGGGAGCTGCTGTTTTATTAAATACTCCTGATTTAAATACAATATTATCTCTTGGATGGATAAATCAAGATGAGCTCCAGTGGGTATTAAATGGCTATGATTTTTTATGGAGAACTCGTATCCAGTTACATAGAATTGGTGGAAATAAGAAAGAGCAACTATCCCTTGAAGATCAACACACAATTGCACCTATATTGGGTTTTTCTAATGGGGAATTTGTATCCTCAGAAGAATCTTTTATGAGGATGTATTATACCCATACATCCAGAATAAAGAGAGTAACAAATTTTTTTATAGATAAACTATTTGATAGGTTTGTGCAAAAAAATAAAAATAAAAAAGAAAAAATAATCCCTGGCCCATTTATTGTTAGAGGTGATATAATAAGGTTCAAAGATCCAAATGATGTAAATATTAGACCAGAAATCTTAATGGAACTATTCTGGAACGCATCAAGATACAAACTTAAGTTTCACCATGATACAGGAAGGATTATAAGAGAAAATTTAAAATTAGTAGATAAAATAAGATCCAATGAAAAAGTTGTTTCCATGTTCTTTGACATACTCCTAAATCAAGAAAATAGTTTTGAAATATTAAAGGTAATGCATGAGACAAAATTTTTAGATACCTTTATTCCAGAATTTTTACATCAAAGATATAGGGTTCAATATGATACATATCATACTTATACTGTAGATGAGCACCTGCTTAGAACAGTTAAAGAAATGCATGAATTAAAAAAAGGAGAATTTGGATATCTCTTTAAAGAGGACATAAATGAAAAAATTTTGTTTTTAGCAGCCCTTTTACATGACATTGGTAAAGGTTATGGAGAAAATCATTCAAAAAAAGGAAAGGAGCTTGCCAAGGAGATTGGAGAGAAACTTTTTCTTACCCATGAAGATATAGAACTTTTGTGTTTTTTGATTGAAAATCATTTATTACTTGCAGAAACGGCCTTAAAAAGGGATTTAGAGGAGGAAAAGCCAGTTGAAACATGTGCAATAAAGATAGGTTCTTTAAAAAAACTCTATATGCTTTTTTTGTTGCAAATTGCAGATTCCGTGGCTACCGGCGAAAGGGCCTGGAACCCATGGAGAAAAACCCTTTTAGACCAACTATTTATTAAGGTTAGAAATATACTTCAGGGCGAGACTTCAAATGGAAAAGACATTAAAAAACTAATAGGACAAGTAAAAACACAGGTGATAAGCCTTTCAGATAGAGATGAAATATCAGGTGTTAAAAAGTGGCTTGATGGGCTTTCCATGAGGTATTTGCTCAGTCAATCGCCAGAAGATATTTATCTACATTATAAATTGGAACACATATTTTCTCAAAAAAAGGACGTTGTTTTAAATTTAAGAGGTCAAAATGGGTTCTGGGAATTTATTTTTGTATGCAAAGATCATCCAAGACTTTTTGACTTTATTACTGGGGTATTGTGGATTAATGGAGTGAATATATTATCTGCTGATATTTTAACAAGAAGTTATGGTATAGCTGTGGATATATTAAAAGTGGCAAATATACCAGATCCATTTAATTTAGAAAGATTTTGCAATAGGATTGAAAATAATTTGAAGAGTTTAATTTCAGAGGACTTGAAATTAGAAGACCTCTACAAAAAGAAATATTACAGAAATTTTTCAAAATATAATTATTTAAAGAGAGAAGATAGAGTAGTAATAAATGAAGAGGCTTCAGACTTTTATACAATTATTGAAGTATATACATGGGAGCGCCCTGGAGTTTTACATACTATTTCAAAGGTTTTGCATGAGTTTAATTTAAATATTAAAATGGCTAAAATTACTACTCCTGGAGAACAGGTAGTAGATGTGTTTTATGTGACTACTCATGAAGGCACCAAAATATTAGATCCAGAGTTGCACAAACGAATTAAGATAGCACTGCTTAAAGCATTAAAGGAGTTTAGTTAAAATATGTGGTTACTTTCTATATCTTTTGCACTGGCAGTTGGAATATCAGCCCTATGTTCTCTTACAGAAGCGGTTTTATATTCTGTATCCTGGAGTTATATAGAGACATTGAGAAAAAATGGGAAAAAAACCGGTGAGATATTATTTCAGCTCAAATCAAATATTGACAGGCCCATTACTGCTATCTTGACATTAAACACAGTTGCTAATACAGCTGGGGCGTCAATTGCTGGAGCTGCTGCTATTTCGGTTTTTGGGGAAAAAAATCTTTATATTTTTTCTATAGTTTTTACCTTAACCATATTGTTTTTTTCTGAAATAATTCCCAAGACCGTGGGAGTGCTCTATAATAGGACCTTTGCCCAAATACTGGCAAGGCCACTTTTGGGACTTGTTGTTTTATTTTTGCCTGTTATAAATATTATTTCTTTTATAATAAGATTTTTAGAAAAAGGTAAAAAAGGGATAGATACCTCTGAAGAAGATGTCTTGGCACTTGTTAGTCTTTCTAGAAAGACAGGGGTCATTAAGCAGTTTGAAGAAAAATACATCCATAATGTCCTTAAACTTGATAAAAAACGGGTTATGCAGGTAATGACCCCAAGGACTGTTATGTTTTCTTTACCTGCTGAGATGAGTATAGAGGAGTCAATAGATGTGGATAAGATGTGGCCGTATAGTAGGGTACCAATTTTTTTCAATGGTGATATAGAGGACATCAGGGGAATTGTCTATAAAATAGATGTGCTAAGATATCTTATTAAAGGAGAAGGTGAAAAAAAATTACATGAGCTAAAAAAGCCTGTTCATTTTGTTCTGGAAACTATAACTCTGGACAGACTGCTTGTTACATTTTTAGAATCCAGGATTCCCATGGCAATAGTTTTGGATGAATATGGTGGTATTTCAGGTCTCATTACATTAGAAGATATTTTAGAAGAAATGTTAGGTAAAGAAATTGTTGATGAAACTGATAAGGTAGAAGATATGAGGACTCTTGCAGAAAAGAAAAAGCAAGAAATCCTATCTAAAATAGATGGAGAGAAATAATGAAAAAATCAAAAAACAATCCATACTTAATTGCTTTTTTATTAATTTTTTCTGGATTCATATTTCTTATTTACACATCTATTAAATCTGAAAGTGTGTATTTTTTAAATGTATCTGAAGCCCTTGCAAAACAAGATTTAAAATTAAAAAATGCTAGATTATTTGGAATAGTTGGAAAAAATATAAAGAAAAATGGTAATTATATAGAATTTCCTCTGGTTGATAAAGATTATCCAGATAAAAAAATCTTGGTAAAATATAGTGGGGGCTTACCTGATACATTTAAAATTGGAAGTGAGGTTATTGTGGAAGGTAGTTTTAAAGATCATATATTTGACGCTCGGACACTTATGACAAAGTGTCCATCAAAATATCAAAAACAAAATAGAGGGGATATGGGATAATGGCGCTTGTTTGTTCATTTTTTATGGTTTTGGGATTTTTTTCATGTGCGTTTTTCAGTATTTTTTTAGTATATTTGTTTTGGACCAAGAAAGATATTGAATTTGTTAAATGGATTCAACAGAGTGTATTTTTTTGTGTTAGCTTTTGTTTTTTTATACTTTTATTTGCTTTTTTAAAAAGGGATTTCTCATATGTGTATGTTGCATCATATAGTGACACGTATCTTCCCTGGTATTATGCCTTAACAGCGATCTGGGCAGGACAGGAAGGCTCCCTCTTTTTGTGGTTATTATTTCTTGCAGGATGTGGAGTGATATTTTTAAGACAAACCCAGTATAAAAAACTTGATACTAATGTTAAGGCCATTTTCTGGTCTTTGTTTTTTGCAACTGAGGCCTTTTTTTTTCTAATACTAATCACAGTGGCCAATCCATTCTTAATAAACAATCCTCCTCCTAGCCAAGGAAATGGTTTAAATCCACTGTTAATTCATCCTGGCATGATATTCCATCCTCCAGCACTCTTTTTGGGGTATGCTTTAGTGATGGTGCCAGCACTATTGGGACTCTCTATGAGAATATGTGGAGTTAGACAAGAATTATATGGAGTGATTAGAAAATGGACCATGTTTGCCTGGGTTTTTTTGTCTATTGGCATAATACTTGGCATGTGGTGGTCTTACTATGAACTTGGGTGGGGTGGATATTGGGCATGGGATCCAGTGGAGAACTCCTCACTGGTTCCATGGCTGTGCACTACTGCTTTTTTACATGTAAATATTGTTGCAACAAGGGAAAAGTCCCTAGAGAGAACATGGGGGCTTATCCTGGGACTGACTTTAATAAGTTGTTATGTAGCCACATTTTTGACCAGAAGTGGTATAATTGAGTCTCTCCATGCCTTTGGTGAGGGTGGTGTTGGTGAGCCATTTTTGTTGTTGATATTGAGTAACTTAGTTTTGGTATTGTATATAACTACTTTTTTCCCAGCAAAAAATACTAAGAACTTAAGTGGAATGTTGTCAAAAAATGGTATTTTAATTATTAGTTCATGGATATTTTTAGGTCTTTGTTCAATAATTTTAATTGGGACAATGTATCCTGTTATCAGTAAAGCTATTTTTGCTCAGTCAAAGGGACTCTCTGGTTCTTTTTATAATAAAGTATTTCTGCCTATTGCAAGTTTTTTAATATTTTTGATTATTTTCTGCCCATGGATTAAATGGAAAAAAGAATCCATACAAACAGAGGGGTTTATATTTTTTGGGGTATTTATTGCGTTATCTGCTTTATTATGGTTTTTAAAAATTAAAAATTTGTTGGTTATCTTAACTATTGCATCTTCTATCTCTGCGCTTTTATCTGTTGTTTATTTTGTATTTAAATATAATCTATATTCAAAAATAAGTACCTTTGGCAAATGGGGTATCCATTTTGGAATTATAATAATGGCAATTTCTATTGCAATATCTTCAGGATATAAAAAGAGTGCAGATTTTATATTGGCCAAAGGACAAAGTATAAAATTTGAAGGTTATAACATTGGTTATCAGGACTTTAAAAAGAAAAATTATAAAGATAAAATTGTTTATAGCTATAAGTTTAACATCCATTATAAAGGCAGATATTTAGGTACACTAGTCCCTGAAAAGATATATTATCTTGTTCAAAATAATTTATTTTCAAAGGTAGCAGTATATAAAAGATTTTTTGATGAATTGTATTTAAGTGTATTGCAAAGCACTGAAGATGGAATTTTAAAGATTGAGGTACAAAAAAATCCAATGGTACACTGGATCTGGTTTGGAGCTCTAATTTTAACATTAATGGGACTTTTAGCAAATTTTAAAAGGACGTAAATGTTAGAATTAATAGGGGTAAGTAAGGTTTTTGGGCAAAAACTTATCTTTAAAGACGTGAGTTTTAAGGTCAAAAAGGGAGATGGCATTTTCATTTTAGGACCAAATGGGTGTGGAAAGTCCACGTTAATAAGGATAATTGCAGGGAGTATAAAGCCAACAACAGGTAGCATTAAGTTTGATAGTCAGGTAAAAAGAATTGGATATATGGGACATTTTTTCTCTGTTTACGGGGAGTTGAGTTCAATTGAGAATTTGAGATTTTGGTCTGAGTTATACGGATTAAAGCATAAGGAAGAAGACCTTAAAGACATTCTTGAACAACTTGAATTAGGTCCAGTTTGTTATGAAAAGGTCTCTATATTTTCAAGGGGCATGATCCAGAGGTTAAATATAGCCAGGCTGATGGTAATAGACCCCCATATTTATCTTTTAGATGAGCCAGAAACAGGTCTTGATATTAAATCAAAACAGATGCTTAAAGATTTTGTTGCATCTGAGTTACACAGGGGCAAGGTGGTAATTTGGGTAACTCATTTAACCCTTGATAGTTTTTTTAAAAAAAGACTAATTTTTAAAAACAAGACCTTTAGCTTTGAAACTATAGAAAATTGATTATGTCTCCAATCATCGTAGTGTTAAAAAAAGATTTAACTATTTTATTTTTCAAAAAAAAAGGAATAATAGAGGCCCTTTTACTTGGACTCATAATTATCTTTACCTTTAGCCTGGCTAGTAGTAATCTTGAGGTGGTTCATCCAGTATGGTCTGGCACTATTTTCTGGGTATGTTCCTTGTTTTGTTGTGTGCTTATATTTAGAGAACTCTACAGGATCGAAGAAAGGGACAATGTGTTTGAACTACTCAT
This sequence comes from Desulfothermus sp., assembly GCF_053993635.1. Lineage (NCBI taxonomy): Bacteria > Pseudomonadati > Thermodesulfobacteriota > Desulfovibrionia > Desulfovibrionales > Desulfothermaceae > Desulfothermus > Desulfothermus sp. The sequence goes on from NZ_JBMYBT010000147.1 coordinate 7,795, forward strand.
TATTGCACCAATATCTAAAGAAGGGATATGGATTTCAAAAACAATTGCAGGGTTTATAGCAACCTTGTTTTTACAAATTTTTTTCCTTCTTTTAATGGTCATATTTTTAAAAATTGATTTAACAAATAGCCTTTTATATTTATTGGTTTCAATTTTGCTGATAGATTTAGGTATATGCATTATAGGGTCTTTTTTTGGTGGGGCAATGGCAGGAAGTCATCTAAAAGACTCCCTTTTGACAACAATACTTTTCCCTCTAGAAATACCTTTAGTTCTGGGAGGAATAAAGATCTACACACAGCTTATTAGTGGGGGAACCTTTGATGAAATAAGTGGATGGATTCGCATAATAATAGGATATGACGCCATTTTTGCTGGCATCTGTTTGTTTCTATATCCATATATTTTAGGAGATAGTTGAGGTTTATGAAAAATAATTTTACTATTCACACTATAGTGTTACTTTTAAGCATTTTTTTTATTTGTATTGGTAGTTATTTTATATATGTATATGCGCCAATAGAAAGGGTAATGGGAATACCACAAAAGATTTTTTATTTTCATGTATCATTTGCCTGGTGGTCATTTTTTTCATTTTTTTTAGTTTGTATATTTAGTCTTTTATACATCTTAAAAAAGGATTATAAATACATATTATGGTCGATTTCTGCAGCAGAAATTGGTGTATTATATTCAACAGTGGTTTTAATAACGGGAATTATTTGGGGAAAGGCATCCTGGAATACCTATTGGACATGGGATCCAAGACTTATAACAACTCTTATTATGTGGTTTATGTACATAATATATTTAGTTATTGTAAATATGGATATACAGGAAGATAAAAGATATATATTAGCCAGTGCACTTGGAATTGTGGCATTTTTAGATGTTCCATTGGTATTTTTGTCTGCGAGGATGTGGAGGAGCATACATCCAGCAATATTTGCATCTAAAGGTGGCGGCATGCCCAGGGAAATGTTATATACCATGTTGATTAATCTTTTTGCATATGGTCTTTTGTTTTTTTATCTTTTTGTGTTGAGAAAAAATCAATTGACTTTAAAAAATAAATTAGAACAAGTAATTAGAAATAAAATTTTTTAAAAATATTTTGAGGTTGTCATATGCATTATCTTGTAATTGCAAATATTTTGGTTTGGGCTGGTATTGGAGGATATCTTTTGTATCTTGGAAAGGAAAACAAAAAAATTACACAAAAATTAAATCAAATACAAAGAGAGTTTAAATAACATGAATATTGCAAATTCAAACAGGGTTAAAATACTTATATTTTTTATTGGTTTAAATGTATTTTTTATGATTGCATACATGATATATTATAAACTTCAAAATTCTTCATTGGTTGTTCAAAATAAAAACATAACTCATAGTGAAATGACAAAGGCGGACATTGAAAATATAATAACCAGGTATATGAAAAAGATAAAACAAGATCCAAACGATATAGAAGCCCTGAAGTCTCTAGCATCTATTTTTATGCAAATGAGGGCATGGGACAGGGCGGAGTTCTTTTTAAAAAGGGCATATAAAATTTTGCCAAAAGATGAGGAAGTAATTCTAAACCTGGCAATGTGTGATCTTTTTTTAAAAAAATATAATGAAGGAGCTAAATTACTTGAGAAAATTATAGAGATTGATCCCAAAAATTATATGGCCAAATTTAATCTGGCATATTTATATGGATTTATTTTAAATAAAAAACAAAGATCACAAATATTGTTTAAAGAGCTTATAAATAATAAAGATGTGCCTAAAAATATTAAGGATAAAGCAAATGAGTCTTTAAATGAACTAAATAAAAATTAATTTTTATTTTAATTATAAATCTTGGAGGTAAATAAAGATTATGATAAGTCAAAATAAAGTTATAAAGACAGCTCTTACATTTGATGATGTCTTGTTACTCCCTGATTATTCTGAGGTGATTCCATCTGAAGTTGATGTATCTACTTATCTTACTCCACAAATAAAATTGAATATTCCTATTATATCTGCGGCAATGGATACAGTTACAGAGGCAAGGATGGCAATTTCAATGGCAAGGCAGGGTGGTATTGGAATAATCCACAAAAATTTAAGTATTGAGGAACAAGTACTTGAAGTAAAAAAGGTAAAAAAATCTGAAAGCGGCATGATCATAGATCCAGTTAGTATTGAGCCAGATGATACAGTTGGACATGCCCTTGAGATTATGGCCCAATACAGGATTTCTGGGCTTCCAGTTGTGAGGGGAACTAAAGTTGCTGGAATAGTAACAAATAGGGATGTGGCCTTTGTGGAAGATTTAGACACAAAGGTTGAAGAGGTGATGACCAAGGAAAATTTAATCACAGTTCCACCTGGCACTGATCTGGAAAAGGCCAAAAAGATTCTACATCAAAACAGGATAGAGAAATTGCTGGTAGTAGATGATCAAAACAACCTAAAAGGGTTGATTACTATTAAGGACATAAATAAGATCAAACAATACCCTAATGCCTGCAAAGATAGTTTTGGTAGACTCAGGGTTGGAGCTGCTGTTGGAGTTGGAAAGGACCTTGAGATGAGGGTGGATGCCCTTGTTCAGGCACAAGTGGATGTACTGGTCTTAGACTCGGCCCATGGTCACAGTAAAAATATAATTAATGGGGTCAGGTTTATAAAATCCAATTATCCTGATATTCCTTTAATTGCTGGAAATGTTGCCACTTATCAAGGGGCAAAGGACCTTATTGAAGCTGGTGCTGATACAGTTAAAGTGGGAATTGGCCCTGGGTCTATTTGCACTACAAGGGTTGTAGCTGGGGTGGGAGTACCTCAGATAACTGCAATTATGGATGTGGTGCCTGCATGTAGGGAAAAGGATAGATGTCTTATTGCTGATGGAGGAATAAAATTTTCTGGAGATATTGTTAAGGCAATAGCAGCTGGCGCTGACAGCGTGATGATGGGTGGTATGCTTGCAGGAACTGAAGAAAGTCCAGGAGAGACGGTTTTATATCAGGGCAGGAGATATAAAATATACAGGGGCATGGGGTCGTTAGATGCCATGAAAGAGGGTAGTAAGGATAGATACTTTCAGGAAAATGTGGAAAAGCTGGTTCCAGAGGGCATCGTTGGCAGGGTACCATATAAGGGCCTTGTTGCAGAGACCATATATCAGCTAGTAGGTGGACTAAGGGCTGGTATGGGATATTGTGGTTGCAAAAATATAAAGGAAATGCAAACAAAGGCCAAATTCATTCAAATAACCCAGGCCGGGTACAGGGAAAGTCATGTCCACGATGTAATTATCACCAAAGAGGCCCCAAACTATCAGATTGATATATAGGAAGGGTGAGATAATGGAAAATTTAAATAAGGTCGTAATATTAGACTTTGGTTCCCAATATACCCAATTAATTGCAAGAAGGATTAGAGAAGCTGGAGTTTATTCAGAAATACATCCATGCAATATTGACATTGAAAAATTAAAGAAAATAAATCCCAGTGCAATTGTTTTTTCAGGCGGTCCTGCAAGTGTATGTGATAAAGATGCACCTGATGTTGATACACAGATATTTAATTTCAATGTTCCAATACTTGGAATATGTTACGGAATGCAGCTTATAGCAAAAAAAATGGGGGGAAAGGTCACTCCTTCAACAAATAGGGAATATGGAAGGGCTAATCTTATTAAGGTCAATGACTCTCTTCTTTTTAGGGATGTTTTTGAAAATGGTGGTTTAAATGTATGGATGTCCCATGGAGATAAAGTAGATAGTCTTCCCCCTGGATTTATAACTATTGCAAAGACTGAAAATATAGATGTAGCTGCAATGGAAAATAGGGAGAAAAAAATATATTGTCTCCAATTTCATCCAGAAGTAGCCCATACTCAAAATGGAGAAAAGATATTAAGAAACTTTCTTTTTGATATAGCTAAATTAAAGCCTACATGGAATATGGCGTCCTTTGTAAAGAACGTTATAGATGAGGTTCCTAAAGTAGTTGGAGATGCAAATGTTGTGTGTGGAATAAGTGGAGGGATAGATTCTACAGTAGTTTCAGTGTTGTTAAACAAGGCAATTGGAAAGAAATTACATTGCATATTTGTGGATAATGGTCTACTTAGACAAAATGAGGGAAAAGAAGTTGTTCACTATTTAACTGAACATTTTGATTTAAATTTAAGATATGTAGATGCGTCTAAACTTTTTTTAACAAGACTTAAAGGGGTCGTTGACCCAGAAGAAAAGCGAAAAATCATAGGACGGACCTTTATTGAAGTATTTGAAAACGAGGCCAGGAAGATAGAAAACGTAAAATTCCTGGCCCAAGGGACCTTATATCCAGATGTAATAGAAAGTGTATCTTATAGGGGACCTTCTGCTGTTATAAAGAGCCATCATAATGTAGGCGGACTGCCTGAGAAGATGAATTTAGAATTAATAGAACCACTTAGAGAATTGTTTAAAGACGAAGTTAGAAAAGTTGCATATGAGCTGGGTATTCCAGACTTTTTGGTGTGGAGACACCCATTCCCAGGACCTGGGCTTGCCATCAGAATAATCGGTGAAATCACAGATGAAAGACTTAAAATACTCAGACAGGCTGACAAGATAGTTGAGGAAGAATTAAAGGATTCAGGGTGGTATTATAAGGTCTGGCAGGGGTTTGCTGTATTGCTTCCATTAAAGACAGTGGGGGTTATGGGTGATGAGAGGACCTATGAGCATGTAGTTGCACTAAGAATAGTAGATAGCTTGGATGCCATGACTGCAGATTGGTCCAGGTTACCCTCTGAGCTGCTTGCCAAGATATCAAATAGGATAATAAATGAAGTTAAAGGAGTAAACAGAGTAGTATTTGATATTTCATCTAAACCTCCGAGCACAATAGAATGGGAATAATTTATATTTTCAGCAAAATTTAGGTTTATAAAAATGGAGAACAAAAAATGTTTGGTGTTGGAACATCAGAGCTATTAATAATCTTTCTTGTTGCACTTTTAGTTATTGGGCCATCAAAGCTTCCAGATATAGCAAGGGCACTGGGAAAGGCCCTTGCAGAATTTAGAAAGGTTTCAACAGATGTTAAAAGACAAATAGATCTAGAAGTGCAACTGGCAGATCTGGAAAAAAGAAATACCTATCAAAACATAAATAAAGATAATACTGAGTCCGATGAAATAAACTCAAAAAATA
>NZ_JBMYBT010000148.1:0-6459 GCF_053993635.1 Desulfothermus sp.
GATGTATTTGACGCACTCACCAGTAAGCGTCCTTATAAAGAAGCCTGGGATATTGAAAAGGCGGTGAATTTAATTTTAGAAGAAAAGGGAAAACACTTTGACCCAATATTAGTTGATGCCTTTGAAAAAGTATTACCATCAATTATTAAAATCAAAGAACAATATTCTGATCCAGGATAAACCTCCCCATGTATTAAGGAGACTATAAAATCCAGTTTATCTATTACTCAAAGAGGGAAATAAAACTAAACTTATCTACGTCAACAAGCCCCATATCTGTTAATTTTAGGTGAGGTATAACAGGAAGTGCCAGAAAGGATAGATACATAAAGGGATTTGTAATAGTGTCTCCAAGTTGTTTAGCTGCAAAATTTATTTGCTCTTCAAGTTGCATTACCTCTTCTGCTGGTCTATCACTTATAAGTCCAGCTAAAGGAAGGGGCAAATGACCTAGCACGTTTTTGTCTTTCACCACAACCATTCCGCCCCCTGTTTTTGAGATAAGCTCTACTGCAAACAATATATCATCGTCATTTGACCCTGCACATATTATATTATGGGAATCATGGGCAATAGTAGATGCAATAGCTCCTTTTTTTATGCCAAATCCCTTTACAAATCCTATTCCTATATTGCCTGAATCTTTATGCCTCTCTATTACAACTAATTTTAAAACATCATTATTTACATTGGGAACATAACAATTATCTTGTTTAATTATTACATCCTCTATTGGCAATATTAGATGCTCTGTTATTATTTCATCTTTTTTTATTCCTATAACATGCACTTTTTTGCCTTTCACATCCTTTATTTTTATTGAATTTTCATCTATTTTTGCGTTAATACTATTTTTCATTGGGATATTTATTTTTTCCCATTTTAACTTAGAAGCGGAAGTTCCATTGATATATACATATTCAACATCTAGCTCAAAAAGATCATTTATTATTACAAAATTTGCTTTATATCCAGGAGATATTATGCCTATATCATTTAAATTATAATAATGTGCAGGATTTATAGTGGCCATTTGAATTGCCCATATGGGATCTGCTCCATGTTTTATAGCCTCTTTAATATTATAATCCATATGTCCTTTTTGTATTAGTTCTTTAGGATGTCTATCATCTGTAACTAAACAAAAGTTTCTAACATTTTTTTGATTTACAACTGGTATTATAGCAGGAAGATTTTTCTCTGTAGATCCATTTCTTGCAAATATATACATTCCCCTTGTTAGTTTTTCTTCTACTTCTGGTTTTGTTGTACATTCATGGTCACTTTTCGGACCTGCAAGTATATATGCATTTAACTCTTTTCCACTAAGCATAGGACAATGTCCGTCAATGATTTTTCCTCTGGATATGGCCAGTTTTTCCCAGATATCTTTATCCTGAAAGATAACTCCAGGGAAATTCATAACTTCAGCCAGTCCTAAGATTTTATCAGGATATTTTTTGTATAGATATTCTATGTGTTCACTTTTAATAGCTGCACCAGATGTCTCCATATTGGTTGCTGGAACACAAGAAGGGGCCATAAAATAGAACTCTACATGAAGGTTTTCACTCATTTTTATAAATAATTCTATTCCCTTTATTCCCATAACATTTGCTATTTCATGTGGATCACAGATAACTGCCTGGGTTCCATGTTTTATTGCAACTCTGGCAAATTCTAATGGAGTGAGCATAGTAGATTCTATATGGATATGGGCATCAATAAATGCAGGAGATATATATTTCCCTTTTATATCTACTTCATTTTTACCAGTGTAATCTCCTATACCAACAATATAGCCATTATATATCCCAAGGTCTTGTTCAACTATATCACCATTAAATACGTCTATTATTTTCCCATTTTTTATGACCAAATCACAGGGAATATCTCCCAGGGCAGCCTTTAATAACATTGATTTTTTCATAAATTACCCCTTTAATTAATTTAACAACTATGCAAAATATTTATTATTTAAGGTAGTTTGAAACTGCATATATCATGATCCTGTAATATTTTCAAATAAATTTATTTTTTGATCCTTACAGGGGAGATTGCTATAACCTTTACAAGAGAACCTGGTGTTTTTCTAGTAGTCCCCTTTAAAAACACTATATCTTTGTTTAAAACATCTCTGGCACATTCTGGGGCATTTTCTGGTATTATCACAACATCTATTAATCCCTTTTCATCTTCTAATGTGACAAACATAACCCGAGTGCTAGTGCGTGTAGGTGGAGTGTGCACTAAAATCACCTTACCAGCTATTTGCACTATGTTGTTGTTTTTCATCTTTGAAAGTGTATTAGAATCAATAAATCCCTTGTTTTTTAACAGAGGACGTATCTTTTCAAGGGGATGGAACCTACAGGGAATTTTTAAGGCTATTTGTTCTCTAATACACCAATTTTTTATAAAGTTATTATAATTCATATCTTAGATGTTACTTGTTTAAAAATTTTAATTAATATGTATCAAATTGCCCCGGCTATCTTCAACATATTTATTACCCTATGGGAAAGTTTGCATCTGGAATCGAGATCAAACTCATTTTTAAATAACCCATTTTTTTCTCTTTCTTTAATAATGGTTTTAGCTGTTTTTTCACCTAAAAATTTTACTGTTGTTAGAGGATATATGATCCCATTTTTATATGGAGAAAAGTTAAGGTCGCTGTAATTTACATGGGGAGGGTAGAGGGAAATACCTTTTGTCTTTGCTTCATTTAAAATAACTGATGGTGGATATGAGCCAACACATCCTGCATTTAAAAGTCCCAGATAAAATTCTAAAGGATAGTGTGTCTTTAAATAGCCACTTATATAAGTAATATGCGCAAAAGAGGCTGCATGTGCCTTGCAAAAACCATAAGCAGCAAAGCAGGATACCATATCAAATACATTTTCTGCAACAGACTCATCATGTCCTAATTTAATTGCACCATTGATGAACTTTTCTTTTAATGATTCCATTTCTTCTTTACTCCTGTCCTTTGTCATGGCCCTTCTAAATGCATCTGCCTCGCTATAACTCATCCCTGCAAAAGAGTGGGCAATCTCTAATACCTGTTCCTGGAATACTATTACACCATTTGTGTCTTTTAATATGGGAATAAGTTCCTTGCATGGATAGAAAATAGGCTGTTTTCCATCTCTTCTATCCAGGAAATCAGACATCATATTGCCTTTTACAGGACCGGGCCTAAAAAGGGAGATCTCTACTACAATATCAAAAAAATTTTTTGGTTTAAGTCTCCTTACAAGTTCCCTTTGACCTGGAGATTCCAGTTGAAAAACTCCTATTGTATCCCCTTTTTGAAGGGTTTTATAAGTAGCCTCGTCATCTAAAGGAATTTCCTCTATGGATATATCTTTTTTTAAAAAATAGAGAGACTTTGCTATTGCCGTGTGCATCCTAAGTCCAAGTATATCCAGTTTAAATAGCCCCCACTTTTCTACATCCTCTTTATCTAGTTCAGCTACTGGATACCCTTTGTTGGAGAGGTGAATTGAAATAATATTTTCTAGTGGCTCCTCTAAAATAATAACTCCACCTAGATGGGTGGAGCTAGCATAGGGTAGGAAAGTTGCCTTTTTTACCATCTCAAGGAGCTTGTGTTCTTTTAAAATAGGATGATTTTTTAATTCAGGATATTTTTTTAGGGCAGAATCTATATCTATCCTTCTCATGGCACTAGGAAGAGAGGCACATAATCTTTTGATCTCATTATAGGGATAATCCAGAGCCCTTCCTATCATCCTAACAGCCCCGCGTACCCTAAAGGTCAAAACAGTGGAAAGAAGGCCACATCTGTCCCTGTATTTATCAAAAATAAACTCAAAAACCTCATCTCGCCTCTCAGAATCAAAATCCATATCCACATCTGGAAAATCCTGCCTTCCCTCATTTAAAAACCTTTCAAATAACAAATTGTTTTCAACAGGATCCACTCCTCCAAATAAAAGATAAACCACTAAAGAGCTTGCAGCAGACCCTCTAATTGAACACCTGATGTTCCTTTTTTGGGAAAACTCATAAATATCTCTTGCAATCAAAAAAAAATCTGATAATTTGTGTCTTTTTATCACTTCAAGTTCTTTTACAATCCTTTCTAAATATTCAATTGATACTGGAGAGTTTTTTCTGGCAAGTATTTTAAAGCAAATGGAAGAGAGTCTTTTATAACTTTTATTGGGAGATGAAAAAATTTTAGGAGGACCTATTTTATTTAAGGGTAGTTCAAATTCTTTACACATCTTGGCTATTTTATAGCTATTATAAAGGGCATTTTTGTTATTTGCAAAAAGTTTTTCCATATATGCATTTGATGTTAAAAAGAAGTTGTCTCCAGGCAGAGGAGATATATCTTTTTTGTGGTGATACTTTTTCAATATATTACAAAAGATTTTGTGTAAATCACTATCCTGTTTTTTCAAATAGGCAACTTCATGGGTCACAACTGTATCTATATTAAATTTTCTTGAAATATCTAGCTGTATATCCACAACTTTTTTATCATCTGATAATTTATGATTTTGTATGGCAATATATAAATTTTGTCTAAATAATTCTTTTAGATTTTTTAAATTATATATTGCATAATCTATTTGTCTCTTTTGTATATAGATCCTTTCTAAAGAAAATCTGCCGCCAGTAATGCATATAAGTCCATTTGTTAAATTATATATATCTTTTAAAATAATTTGTTTTTTTATATTTTTTTGAGTAATTATTCTGCATAAGTTTTTATATCCATCTATATTTTTCACTAAAAAAACAATCCTGCCTGCATCTTTTATATCTATTTGTGCTCCTATTATTGGATCTATGCCATATTTTTTTGCGCACACATAAAATCTTGTAATACCAAGTAGGGTGTTGTTATCTGTTAGTGCTATGTATGGAAATTTTAGCTGGTATGCGTAATTTATAAGTTCTTCTGGCAAAAATGTCCCCCACAAAAAAGAAAAGCTACTGGTCATGTGAAGGTGTACAAACTCTGTCATGGGATGTATTTTCTAATAAGACCTACCATTGTTCCAATTACCCTTATCTTGGAGCGTGCAACATCTTCTGCTGTAAAAAACCTTTCCTCATAATTGGGATTTGCAGGAACTAGAGAAAATCCACCGTTCTTTTTGTATAAATACTTTAAAGTAACCTCAGGTTCTATTTCATCTAACAGTGCAGCCACTATTTTACCATCTGGGGCAAATGTCTCTGGCCGTATAATTGCGATGTCCCCTTCACATATTCCCGCCTCTATCATGGAGTCTCCAACCACCCTTAGGCCATATAATTTCTCACCCCCAAAATATCTTGGATCCAGAGGGACAATTTCTTCTATGTCTTCATAGGGTAGAATGGGATCTCCAGCAGGGATATTGCCAATTATTGGGATGCCAAAAAAATGAGATTTGAGGAGTTTAATAGACCTCTTTGTTCCTTTTGGGATTTGTAAATATCCCTTTGCCTCAAGCCTTTTTAGTATATCATACACTGCCCCAGTTGACTTTACACCTATCCCTTCTCCAATTTCTCTAATGGTAGGTGCCATTCCATGTTCTGACATAAATTTTTCAATAAATTCTAATAGTTGTTTTTGTCTCTCTGTAATCATCTCTATCCCTCCCCAAACTTAATTTCTATAAATGAGAACAAATTTTCTATATAAGGTCAAGAAAAAATATTTATTTATATATTTATCCTCTTTTCTTATATTCCGTCACATTTCTCAAAATATTTATTTGTTTTAAGGGGAAATTCGACCTGGGAGGAAGGAGTCTTTTTTTATCTGAGAAAATCCCCTTTCACGCTGAACTGTTTAAGGTTTTTAAAAATATGGTTGACAACATTAGATTCTAAAGATAAGTTCCCATAAAAAATTTAAACAAAATATCTCTAGGTTCCCTGTATTCAGGGTGAAACGGGAAGCCGGTGAAAATCCGGCACTGGCCCGCAGCCGTGAGAGGGGACGAAAGCTGGAATTATTGCCACTCTTGGCACCTTTTCACCACGACTCCAAAAATTAAGGAGCTCGGTTAAAGGTGGCAAGGGGAAGGCTCCAGCTCGCCCTGATGATATTCCAAATAAGAAAATTATATTAATCAGGGCGAGTCCTGTTGAATTCCTTAAGGTTATTCAACAGGATAAGTAGGATGATCCTCAAGTCGGAAGACCGGCCTAGAGATAAAAAAGGACGAAGCTTCGAGGCTAACTGCTTCGTTCTCGGAAAGGGTGATTTGCCTCTACCCTAAGCCCATTTCACGAGAACCCGCCTGAAGCTTCCTCCTTGGTATGCAAAAATAAATTGCATAAGGAGGAATAAAATGACTCATCAACTCTATCCTTTAATTTAATACCAGTTATTGTTTAAAGAAGTTTTTTATTTAATAGCTCTATCTATAATTGTGATTCTGGTGTAATTAGTTGTTTTTGTTTTCCAGAACAATTTAA
>NZ_JBMYBT010000149.1:0-21512 GCF_053993635.1 Desulfothermus sp.
TTGAACAGGACGGCTGGATTTTGGTGAGACAAAAAGGCAGTCATAGACAATACAAACATCCAGTTAAGAGGGGACTTGTAACCATTGCAGGAAATTTAAAAGATGATTTAGCACCTGGAACATTAAATAGCATTTTAAAACAAGCTGGCCTAAAAAGGGGGAAAAAGGATGTTTAAATATACAATTATAGTGGAAAAAGCAGAGGGTAATTATTCAGCTTACTGCCCTGATTTGCCTGGTTGTGTGGCCACAGGTAAGACAGTAAATGAGACTATTCAAAACATGCGTGAAGCTATCAGATTTCACCTGGAAGGCTTAAAGGCTGAAAATATGCCCATCCCTCAAACTAAGAGTATGGCCTTTCAGATAACTGTATAATCCTTTTGGCAACATTATAAGTTCTCTATATCTATTTTGGCGTATTAACCAGGTGGGTAAATTTTGTCTTGGTTAAATTTACCTGAGTGGTTAAATATCGCTTAATGGGTAACTTGTTTCTTAGTCCAGACGACGTGTCTTAATAATAAATATAATAAGACAGAGAGTCTTGTTTTTCAGGCTATTAATTCATTGTATAGAATATCAGCCAATTGAGGCAAGTTAGCTATTTTCTGGGCATTTCTACCCCTTCTATTGTTTATTTCTAGTCGCTTTTTATCTACCTCCACTAGTTTTTTACAAAAATCCTCTTTAGACAATCCAACATAAGGCGCCATTTTCTTTTTTAATCTGCTTTTTAGGACCTTACAATTGGGATGACCACAAGTGGTTTTAGATTTATTGTCCTTAATAAAATCACTGCCACATATTGGGCATTTGGTTTTTAGGAGTTGGTTTAAAGAGCGCTTAAGATCGCTTATTGTTTTACCAGGTCTCAAAAAGTAATTCTTTGTTATTATGCCTTCTTTTACCAATTTATTTTTTATCTCTAAAAAAGACTCTGGAGGATTTTCAAGAAAGGCTTCTAGTTTTTCTGGATAAAACGAATAAATTTCATAAAAAGGAAAGTAACTTCCTTTTTTAATGGCTTTTACTGTCATGCACTTTTCTGATTTTGCTACTGCTAAATTATGCCAATAGGTTAAGATATAGTTTAAAACTTCAGCCTTAGTGGCAATAGCTTTTTTATCACAAACAGAAATATTTAAAACATACATTTTAATAAGGGATGATTTAACAGGACTATCTAAGTTTTCAAAGTTTTCAGATTTTTTTTTCTTTATGTGACCTTCACCGAAAGAATGTTTAAAAAGGATTCGCCTCTTGGTTGGCACTTTATGGAGGAACATATAAAGTCCAATACAAAAATCCTTGAGCTGGCGCAAAAGGAAATTTTGTAGGAACTCCTCGCTACATGGGTAATCCTCTTTATTAATCCAAAAACTAAAAATAATATCCCCATAATTTGTCTCTTTTATGGTGAAACGGTCCCATAGGGAAAACCTAGCAAATAAGTAACCTTCAAGGAAACTCCTTTTAAGATTTTCAGGTAGCCTTTTTGAAATAATTTCAATTATCCCCTTGTCCTCTAACCCTTCTTTTAACGACATAAGCGATATCCCCCAAATATATGTTACACTTTTTTTCAAACAAATAAACTGTAACACTTGAAATGTGTAACATTAGGGTTAAAATAAGTCAACAAAGAATAACTATAAAAAAGCTAAAAAAAGGAGTTTTAAAATGACAGAATGCACACTTATCCCTGTAAAAGATAAAGAACTATTAGAAAGGCATGGGATTTATTTCTCACCAAAAACATTAAGGAAGTGGCATTCAATTGGTCGTCACCCTCAAATCTTTCTCAAAATAAACCGCAGGTTATTTATTCAATTGGAGAAATGGCAAGAGATTGTAAAACAAAAAGCAAAAGAGTCAGAGCAACGTGCTAAAAGATTTGAGACCTTAAAGGATTTCTAGAATACTCACAGATTATTAAATTTTAGTTGGTTATAACGGTTATAGTGACCAATAGGCATATACTTAGATGCCTTGAGGAGGCATAAATAATGAAAATAATAGATGCGGACGTAACAGACATTATTGACCGCATTATAACAGCCATAAGAAAAGCTGGTATTCCTTGTAATCTAAGATCAGATGAAATTGTGATTGATGGTGAGATTCATAGGTTTTCAACTAATGGCAGGCCAAGCGATAAAGCTGGATGGTATGTCTTTTTTAGCCATAATAATTTTGTAGCTGGTTCTTTTGGAGACTGGAGGTCAGGCATAAAAGAGACGTTCTATTCAAGGGAAATTGAGAGTTTATCACCCAAAGACAGGTCAATAATTAGACAAAAACAAGAGGAAATAACCAGAAAGATTCAATGCAAAAAGGAGGAGGCAAAAAGAAAGGCGGTTGAGCTATTAAAAAAAGCTAAACCGCCAGACGCCAAACATCCCTACCTAGTTAAGAAAGGCATTAAGCCAATTGGTGAAATTAAGCAATTAGGCAATGCCTTAATAATTCCTATAAGAGATATTAACAAAAACCTCCTCGGACTGCAATACATTTACGAGGACGGCGATAAAAAATTCTTATCTGGTTCATCTATAAAAGGGAATTTTTTTCAAATTGGTTCAGGTTTCCCTATTTACATTTGTGAGGGATATGCCACTGGAGCAAGTATCTATCAGGCGATAGATGGAGAAGGCACTGTTGTTATTGCTTTTAATGCTGGAAACTTAAAGCGAGTGACTGAGGTATTAAGAAAAGAGTATCCAGAGGCAGAAATTATCATTTGTGCTGACAATGACCAGTGGACTAAAGGCAATCCTGGAAAAATAAAGGGGGAAGAGGCAGCTAAGGCCGTATGTGCTAAGATAGCACTTCCAAAATTTAAAGATACCTTCACAAAGCCAACAGACTTTAACGACTTGCATGTCTTAGAAGGTCTTGAGGAGGTTAGAAAACAAATAGATAAGGCCGAATATCCTCATTATATACAGAAAGAGAGAGAGGAGGTATTTAAGAGGCTGGCCTTATTATCTCCAAGTGAGTATGACTTTATAAGGAAAATCGCTAGTAAGGCTTTAGGGTTAAAACTTTCCACCCTGGATAAAGAAGTAAAGGCAAGAAATAGAGAAGCTGAAAAAGATAATGGGAAGGAAGATTTTATTGAACAGCTGAAGCCAGCCAATGAAGAAGTTAATGGACAAGAGCTTTTAGATGAGATTTATACTATAATAAGAAAACATGTGGTATTGAACGAAAAACAGGCAATTGCGGTATCTCTCTGGACTGTTTTAACGTATTGCTATGATTGCTTTTTTATCCTTCCTATACTTGGAATATCTTCACCACAAAAGCGATGTGGTAAAACCACCCTATTAAGAGTTTTAAGAGGTCTTGTTAAAGCTGAAATCCTGGCTTCAAATATTACCCCTTCGGCTTTATTTAGAGTTATTGAAAAATACAAGCCTACTTTATTAATAGATGAGGCCGATACTTTCTTAAAAGACAACCAGGAATTAACAGGAATCCTTAACTCAGGCCATACGAAAGACACCGCTTTTACTGTTAGAAGTGAAAAGATGAATGATGATTTTGAACCAAAAAAATTTTCTACATGGTGTCCCAAAGCCATTGCTCTTATTGGAAATCTCCCAGACACACTTGCTGATAGAGCCATAGATATAAGACTAGAGAGGAAATTAACCACAGAAAAGACCGAAAGATTGGAGCTAGATTTTAAAGATTGGATGAAACCAATTAGACAAAAAATATTGAGATGGACTTTAGACAATGAGGAGATGTTTAAGAAGGTCAGGAAAGAGATAAATGTAAATAACGATAGGGCCAAAGACAATTGGCTACCTTTATTGGCTATCGCTGAAGTAGCAGGTGAAGAATGGTTTAAAAAGGCCCAAAATGCCATGTTGTATATTGAGAGCATAGAGGAAGAGACTTCTTTAGCCCAGGAACTATTAAAAGACATCAAATTTATTTTTGAAGAAAAAGGTAAGATAGAAAAGATTGCCTCTGCAAAACTGGTTGATGAGTTAGTTAAACTTGAAGATAGACCATGGGGAGAATGGAAAAGAGGAAAGCCCATGACACCAAACAGTCTAGCAAGACTACTTAAACCCTTTGGTATTCATCCTAAAACCATCAGAGATGGCTTTCGGACTTATAAAGGATATGAGGTCAAAGCCTTTGAGGAAGTTTTTAAAAGGTATATCCCTTCTAATACCCCTATTCAAACCGTAACAACGGAACATTACAATAATATTAATAAGTTATCAAAAAATCAAACCGTAACAGAGAAGGAATGTGTTACAGATAAAAAAATAGATAACCCATTGAAATCTTTGAGTTGTTACGGTGTTACGGATGAAACAGCGGGTAATAAGGTAAAGGCAATATTTTTGGATGATAATGTTGAAATTAAAATAAAGGGGGAAAAAGGGGATAGGTATTAATGAGAATGCAAATTTTAGAACCATGCACAATAGGGGACAAAGAACTTTCCCCTGGAGACATTATAGAAGTTGTTACTTCTTTAGCTCAAAGGCTTATAGATAAAGGTATAGGTAGGCCGTTATATCCAGGACAGTCCGAAGATATAGCTACGAGGGGAGAGGAGGAGGCTCCAACTGTGCGAGAACTTAAAGAACTGTTAAAGAGACATCCAGTAAAGATTGACTTGCGAGAAGGGATTGAAAATAGAGTTAGGCTTATAGAACCACCAGGCGGGGCATATGCAATCTGGAAAGCATTTCAACGTATATCTCATTTGGTTTATTTTGACGAACAAGTTAGTGAATGGTTGGCAAGATATGATGGCCAAATAATTGACCTTTACAGGCAAGGTAGACAAAAAGTTGTTGAGGGAACAAATACGGTCTCTAAAAGATAAAAGGTAATACCTCCATCCTGGACCAAGTTATAACCAAGGGCCTAACAATTGAACCATCAGAGAAGCTCACAAAAAACATATTGCCAAGGAGTAATCAATGAATAAAATTCAAGGAGTCAAAAAATTTGGTAAAAGAGCACAAGGCCAAAAAGAATATATTAAGTTTTTAAAAGGTGAAAAAATTACAAGAAAAGAGGCTATGCTGGCCAAGTGTTATGAATGTTCTTGCTGGTATGCTGATGGTGTAAATTCATGCCAGATGAAAAGCTGTCCCTTATATCCATATCATCCATATAAAAAATAGCCCTGTAGCCAAACATAATCATAGGCAGTCTTGTGGCTTGGCCAGATATGACCATAGGACTGCTTTTTATATAGCTAAATCATACCTATCTTGCCCTCTCAGACATACTAAAATAGCCTTATGTTATACTTTTTAATAAAAACATGATTAATATAATATGGACTAAGGTAAGAAAATTCAAAAATAAGGCTGTTTTGTGCACTAGAGAACCAATATTTAAATATATTAATATTATCAAATATTGGTACATAAAAACCTGGTTTTGGCCCTCTTTCAATCTATTGATTTTATTTTTATTTATTAAAACAAACAAAATTTAACAATATTAACTAAAAATCCTACTTTAGTTGGCATGCACAGACTTAGCCCTATTTTTTAAAGGCTAAACATAGAGGAAGCAACTTAAAGGGTTCGAAAGGCTTTCCAAAGGCCTTAAAAGGCTTAATAAAATTAGAGCTTAAACCAGACCTATATTTGGAATAAAAAACGGTTACGAACTGACAAGGTAGAGGTAGAATTAGCTCTTTTTTGTTTTTAATATAAAACGTAGATATGAGCTAAAGCCTAAAAAGCGAAATAAAGGCCGTTCTGGGCGTGTGGGTCCTTCCTGACTGGGGTTGGGTTACGGCACAACGTGGCGCAGGCTTTGTCAAAATTTTGGTCAAAAAAGTGCTTCACATTTTAAGAGTTTGCAAAAACTCTTAAAGAAGGTTCGCAAATGAAATTTTAGTAAGTTTCTATTGATGGTTTAATAGTAACATATCCAAAAGCAAATATCACGGGATCAATGGCCTATTTCCCATTGGTATAATTTTGCAAATAAATTTTTACCACTGGTCAAAACGGTTGCCAGAGTATTAAGTGGTTCTATCAAAGTTATTTGTAGAGTAATGCCCTCAAATAAAAATAATACAGTATATAACCAATTGGTGATATTTCAAGTCTTTTGTATATATTTTGGAATAGTTACCAAGTTTTAAATACAACGGTTAAATCTCAACGGAGCATCATAGACTATAAACAGAAATTCTCGATGATTGAAAGGTAGCATTTATAGGAGGAGGGGAAAAATTATAATTATTTTTCTATAAAAAATAGAACCGTAGAATTAAATTATTTCTAGCAGAGAATTCTTGGTCTCTAAAAAAAATAAATTGACTAGACTCTCTATATGGACTAACTGATATATATGGATAAATTTAGATCCTTCATTTTCAAACACTGGAAAAAATTTGCTGTGATTTCTCTTTTAATTGCTGTTTATCTAGCGGACAGAGGAGTTGTATGGGCTAAAGCCATCACAGATTTATTTTTCTTCTTTCTCCTCCTTGCCCCAATCATTATAATTGTTGGAATTATTATCCTAACAATTCTTTCACGGCTTCTAGACTCTCCAAAAACCAATCAACTATAACCCCCTTATTTATTTTTCTATTTCTTTTTTCTTTCTTCCAAAATAAATAACGGCTCACAAGGATGTGGTATGAGTTTTAAGGGGACCATTTAAAAAGCATAGGAAAGATGTCTTGCGGGGCACCCATGGGGGCACCCATAGATTTTGGCCACAAAAAAAGCCTGTTAAGATTTTCTCCTAACAGGCTTAATTTATTGTCTTTATGATGGTGCCGAGGGGCGGAATCGAACCACCGACACGGGGATTTTCAGTCCCCTGCTCTACCGACTGAGCTACCTCGGCTTAATATCATTTTTTTCAAAGACCTTCTAAGTGCCGAAGGGGAGACTCGAACTCCCACGGGGCGAACCCCACTAGGTCCTGAACCTAGCGTGTCTACCAATTCCACCACTTCGGCGTCGTTGGCGGAACTTCTTATATACAAAAAACCTTACCTTGGCAAGTTTTTTTTACAGTTTTTTTTAAATATCCGCAGGTTTTTTCATAAGCTTAATTATCTCATGGGCAAGTTCCAATGCCCTTAGTCCTTCCTCTCCTGTCACTTTTACAGTCTTATCAAAAACTATTGACCTTGCAAATTCCTCTAACTCCAATTTTAGAGAATTTACATCCATCTGTGGAGGAGACACAAAAAAAATATCCCTTTTATTCTTGCCTTCTCCTATTTCTCCAAGAGGCAACACTTCATATCCTTTATCCCCTAAACGATCTACTTTTTTTAAACTCAAAATTTCGCTCTTTTTATTCAAAAAGTCTATTGAGATATATTGATCTTTCTGAAAAAGTCTCATTTTTCTCATGTGCTTTGCAGATATTCTGCTGGCAGTTAAATTGGCAACTGCCCCATTTTCAAATTCGATCCTCACATTTGCAATATCTTCTGATGGTGACACAACACCCACTCCACAGGCATGGAGAAAATTAATTGGAGAATCAACCAATTTTAACACTATATCCAGATCATGGATCATTATATCAAGTATCACACTTACATCTGTTCCTCTTGGATTAAATTCACTGAGCCTATGCGCTTCAATGAACATAGGAGAGAGTTCTAAATGTTGAAGGCTCAAAAATGCAGGATTAAATCTCTCAATATGACCAACCTGTAATTTTAATCCTTTCTCATTAGCTAACAACACCAGTCTTTTGCCCTGCTCAACGGTCTCTGTAATGGGTTTTTCAATAAATACATGGCAACCCTTATCCAACGCCTTGACCCCAATTTCATAGTGGGATTTGGTTGGAACCACTATTGAGACAGCCTCGCATTTTTCAAGTAACTCATCTATGTCCTTAAAAACAGTCACATCATATTTTTTAGAGACATCCTCCATTCTAGTAGGATCTTTATCATAAATGCCAATAATATCAAAATAAGGGATGTCTCTGGCAACTTTTAAATGAAAATGTCCAAGATGTCCCACTCCAATTATACCAAATTTTATCTTATCCATTTAAAAACTCCATTAATCTCCTATACACCATTAACCAATACACCAATAACCGTGAACAGTGACTCGTGATTCGTGATTTGTAATTTGGAAACAGAACAGAAAAAGAAGTAAACCAATATATCACTACACCAATACACCAATAACCACTATACCAATACACCAATATACCAATACACCAATAACCACTACACCAATACACCAAAATTTTTCTTTCCATTTAAATTGTCCAAAATAATCTTAGCAGCCTCATAAGAAGCCTTCTTTGTGCCCAAGCTATCTCTCAATTTAAGAAGCTCTTCTCTTATGTTTTCACGCAATGAAGGATTTTTCATCCATTTAATAAGATGTGATGCCACATTCTCAGGGGTAAAGGCATCTTGAATGAGCTCTGGAAACACACCTCTATCCATTATGATATTTGTCATACTTATATAGCTCACTTTGACAAACATCTTTCCTATAAAATAGGTTGGCCAACTAACCTTGTATACTACAACTGAAGGTAATCTCAACAGACCACACTCTAGGGATGCAGTGCCAGATGCCACAACTGCCACTTTAGATTTTGCCATTTCTATATATCTATTTTCAAAATCAACCAATTTATAATCAATATCCACATCTAAAGCAGCGTCAATTAATTCCCTTTTTATTCCAGGTGCCACTACAATTTTTAATTTTATATTGGAAATCTTTGATAAAATTATCTCACACGACTTTGCCATTATTGGTAATATCTTCCGAACTTCTTTTTCCCTACTACCTGGCAAAAGTATAAGAGAATTATCTGTTTTTTTTAGACTATCTAAAAAATCAAAATCCAAGTACTCCATGAGTGGATGTCCAACATATTCAACTTCCAGACCATTTTGTCTAAAAAATTCTTTTTCAAAGGGAAAAATACATAGAAGTTTTTTTACATATTTTTTTAAAAATTTTATTCTACCAGGTCTCCATGCCCATACCTGGGGACTGATGTAGTAAAATACTGGAATATTGTATTTGTAGGCAAGCTTTGCAACCTTAAAGTGAAAATCTGGTGCATCAATCAATATAACACATTTTATCTTTCCAGTTTTAAAGAGATCATCTATTTTCCTGTAACATTTCATAATCTTGGGTATATGCCCTATAACTTCAAATAGTCCCATTACAGCAAATTCTTCTGAACTGTAAAGCTTGCTCATTCCCTCTTTTGACATATTGACTCCGCCAATACCAACAAAGTCAAGCTCACATCCTTGTTTTTTAAGGGCTGAAATCAATTTTTGTCCATGGAGATCTGCAGAAGTCTCAAGGGCACTTATCCAAATACTCTCATTTTTAGGCACAAAAATATTCTTTTCCACAGCTCGCCTCTATTTCTCTTCTTTGTCTTTATGAATTTTCATTTATTAATCTATCTACTTCCAGATAAAAATCCTCTATATTAAAGGGAGATTTTAAAAACCCTTTGATATTTTTATGATGGATAAAATAATTGAAGTGAGATATGAGTAATATAGGAGTAGATGTTTTAAAAATTTTCATATGAGAATCAGACAATTTTTTAGTGGGAAGATGATAATAGATAATTAAATCCAACTCCAGTGAATCTATATCTTTTACACTGAGCAGATCAATTACATCAAAATTCCTATCTAGAAGTATATCAGTTATAAGATTTTTCATTGGAATATCCTGGGACAATACACCAATCTTCTTTTTTAACTCCGCTGTGTTTAAATATGAATCCACTAAGGATTCTACCTCTTTTAATTGTTGCCTAATTTTCTCAACTAATATTTTGTCCTGTTTAAGGGACTTTGCATTTTGAATCAAAATTTTGAGTGAATTGATCAATACTAAAGGATCTTCAACTTTTTTATCAAAATCTTGTGTGGCAATCCTGGCAGTAAATTGTATTACTGATTGTTTTATGACTTCTGTTGGATCTGATAAAAAAAGATTTTGTTTGGGTCTATTTAATATTCTGTCTGTTATAAGTTTGTAGCACTTACCTGCCAGGGAATTTGGGTATAATTTGGATATTGGTACATTATGGGTAAGTTCTTCTCCAACTATACTCTCTTCAAATAATACTCCTAAAAAAAGGATTGATATACCCAAAAATTTCTTACATACATCCTGGAACCTACCCATTACTTTTTTTATCTGTTCCCTGGACTTTGCCCTGTTTAAAACTAGAAAAGGCGGATAGTATAGCCCATTTTCTTTTAAACTTTTTATAAGGGCGTAACCATCTGTAATAGAAGTAGGTTCTGGAGTAGTAATTACAATTAATTCCTTTGTTGCAAGACAAAAAGATAGTACAGACGGCGCTATTCCAGGGGAATTGTCTATTATAATAAAATCGTAGCCTGTAAGGGACGAAAACTTCTGGATCAAATCTCTTCTTTGAGAAGGGGATAGGTCAGCTAACTTTGGAATGCCTGAGCTCCCTGGGAGTAGGTGGAGAAAATCGTCCACTGGATAAATTATCTCTTCAACGCTTTTGCCATTAAAAATCATATCTTCAAGGGTATATTTTGGATTTATCCCCAGCACAACATCAATATTGGCAAGTCCTAAATCTGCATCTATTATACAGACCTTCTTTTTTTGTATAGAGAGGTTATATGCCAAATTCAGGGAAAAAGAGGTTTTGCCTACCCCCCCTTTTCCACTGGCAACAGATATAATTCTACATTGAGACTTCTTCAAAAAGACCCTCCTCAGTGAGGACGCTCTTTATATCTTTTAGAAGGGATTTAATATGAAATGGTTTTTTAATACACTTATATACTCCTTTACTCAAGGCCTCTTTTATCTCTTCGTGGGTTGCCATTCCTGTTATAACAATTATAGGAATGTTTAAATCCTTTCTTTTTATGGCGTTAATAAGGGATAGTCCATCTAATATTGGCATCTTCATATCCAACAATATTAAATCAAACCTCTTTTTTTCCAACAGCTCCAATGCTTCCGCCCCATTTGAACAGGTATTTGTTTCCATTCCCTCGTCTTCCAATGTCTCAGACAATATCTCTCTTATGTGTTTTTCATCGTCAACTACTAATACCTTGGGTTTGATATTATAGGTCCTGCGTTGTTGAGAAAAAGAATTAAATGAATCTGACTCCCTTAATTCATTTAAGTCCAGAGGCAATATTACTCTAACAGTAGTGCCAACCCCTTCCTTACTTTTGAGCTCCAATTTGCCATAGTGATTTTCTATTATAGAATTTGAAATAGAAAGTCCAAGCCCACTCCCTTTACCTGGTTCCTTGGTAGTAAAAAAGGGATCAAATATATTTTTTAACTGATTTTTTGGTATTCCACACCCCTGATCAATAACTTCCACAATAACTTGTTTATTTGTATCATCAAGCCAAGTCTTTATAAAGAGTGTCCCCCCAGACTGTTCCATTGCATGTTGGGCATTAATAATTAGGTTCAAAAAAACTTGCTCTAACTGCGTTGGATCTCCCTTTATGTGTGGAAGGTCTTCTTCGTACTCTTTTTCTACAACTACTTTGTGTTTCCTTAAGCCTGGGCCAACAAAATCCAACACCTTATCCAGGAGAGAATGAATATCTACTGATCTCAAGGTTGGAGGAGCTGGCCTTGCAAAATCCATTAATCTAGTGAGAATATTACTTATTCTCTCTATTTGTTCAATAATCTGGGTAAGGTGCTTTTTCTTCACCTCATCGGTCTCTTTTATATGAAGCAATTGGGCCCTGGCATTTATCACTGCTAAGGGATTGTTGATTTCATGGGCAGCACCTGCTGCCAGTTGACCTGCAATAGCCAATCTCTCAGTGTGGAGCACCTGTTTTTGAAGTTGCTGATTTTTCCATAAGGCATAGGCAAGTTCTTCATTCTTTTTTTCCAAGCTCTCAATTAGCCTGATATTTTCTATGCTGGAAACCACAAGTTTGACTATCTGAGACAAATATAGCTTTTCCATATCTGAAATTGAGTATCCAACTGACGCTGGTGCTAGACATAGCTCTCCCTGAATATCCATATTTTCAGAATAGAGTGGAACAGTATAAAAAGGAGATTTATAAGATATGGTTAGATCAATCTTTGATTGCTGATCTACAAAAATTCTTTTTTTATACGAAGAGAATAATTCTTTCAGTATAGAGGGGAATTTTGATGTTTGCTGATCCCAAATTGGCCTGCCTTCTCTATCTAAGAAGCATCTAATTGATCTACTTTTTTTTGAATAATGCCATATATGTCCTTCTAATATCCAATTTTCTCTATCTAAAACATAAATCAACCCAGCCTTAAATAAGTTAAAGTTTGCAAATACATGGGCAATTTTTTGAAAAAGAGTTTTAACTTTTGAACATCCAGATGCCAACAAGCCTATTTCATTGATTAATTTCTGAAATTCATGACTTTTTTTTAGTTCTTTTTTTTGCTCAGCTAGTTTAAGAGCCAAATGGGATATACGGTAATTGGCCCTTTCCACAGTTTCCAGAAACATCTCTTCAAAATTTTCTTCGAGGTCAAAAATACTTGCTTTACCCTTATATTCTTCTAAGAATAACTGGTTTATATTTTTTAACTCTTTGTTATTTAAGTCTAATTTTTTTAAAAGAAGCTCCTTTTCCTTATTTTCTGCATCAAGAATTTCGCCATCTAAAACAAATTCATGGGATAGAATATTTGCGAGCTTTACAATACATATAAGGGGAATATGTTCTTTTAAAAAATCAAGAGACTGAATGTTCAGATGGTGATAGGAAATAACTTCTATTAAAGATTCAGACAACTCCCATTCTCGAGCCAATCTCCCACCTAGGATGGTGTGATCAAATCCCAAAATCTTATTTTCTAAATTCAAACTATCATGGCCATTTTTGCTTCTATTCCCAATTGATTTAATGTAATTTTCTCCTTCACACAAAAGGATGGCCAATTTCCCCACATCATGAAGCATCCCAGAAGAAAATGCCTCTTGTTTTAATTCAGGATACGTAGCTTTAGCTATAAAGAAAGAAAATATACCTGTAATCAAACTGTGATTCAAAATCTCCTTATGAGATTCCAAAAGAACTTTATTCTCTTTCCATTTCTCTAAAAACCTAAAGGAGATATTACTTAAGAGTATGCATTGTAAATCAGAAACTCCCAGCATGGATATTGCATGATATACGTCAGTAATTTTTTTTCTACGAGATTTTTCAGTGGAATTAACTCGTTTTAAAATAGTAACCACCAATGCTGGATCGTTTTGTATCACCTCTGATAACATCTTAATATCAACATCTTCTTGGAGGGAAAGTGATAGGGCCTTGATGGTGACAGAAGGAAATGACGGAATTCCTGAAATTTTTTCAATACACTGAGCCAATCTTTTTGCATCATAATTATCCAATTATCATCCCCTCTTGACTCAAGTTTTTCAATGCTAACTGTTATTATAAAAAATTAAAAATAAAAAACCCCAGTTTATTTTCTTTATACTGGGGTTAACATATGAAATGAAAATAAAAATTTCAAGACCTTATTTTTTTCTTGAATATCCCGAGCTATTATTATGTCCCCGGTCCCTATTTATTGACCGTCTCCTACCTCTTTGATCAATAGAGCCATCTCTCTTTTGTTCATCCAGTAATACTGCCCTTCTGCTCAACTTAATCTTACCCGTGCCTTCCTCTATTTCTATTACCTTGACCCTAATTTCCTGTCCTGGAGAAAAACTCTTATAAATATTGTTTATACGACCTATATCCAGCTGCGAGATATGAACAAGCCCATTGACTCCTGGAAGGATCTCAACTATTGCACCAAAATCTTTTAAGAGTTTTATCTTTCCATTGTATGTCTTGCCCAGCTCTGGTTTTTGATCATAAAACATTATTTTTTCTATGGTCTTGTCCAAGGATTCCTTATCAGGGGCAAATATGGTTATCTTTCCGTTGTCTTCAATATCAACTGTTGCACCTGTTTCTTTCACTATGGCCTTTATATTTTTACCCGATGGACCTATAATATCCTTTATTCTATCTGGAGTTACTTCTATTACTTCAATCTTTGGTGCATACTCTGATAGTTGCTCTCTTGGTTTAGATATAACACTCTCCATTTTATCCAGAATAAATAACCTGGCTTCCCTGGCCTGCTTTAACGCCTTAATTAAAATATCCTTTGATATCCCGGTTATTTTAATATCCAGCTGGATTCCAGTAATCCCTTCTCTATTTCCTGCAACCTTAAAATCCATATCACCCAAGTGGTCTTCATCACCAAGGATATCTGTTAATATAAAAAACTCATCGTCCTCTTTAATAAGACCCATGGCCACGCCTGCAACATGGGATTTCACAGGAACTC
This sequence comes from Desulfothermus sp., assembly GCF_053993635.1. NCBI lineage: Bacteria > Pseudomonadati > Thermodesulfobacteriota > Desulfovibrionia > Desulfovibrionales > Desulfothermaceae > Desulfothermus > Desulfothermus sp. Next base: position 14,373 of record NZ_JBMYBT010000149.1, read on the forward strand.
CTGCATCCATAAGTGCCAGTGAGCCTGCACAAACAGTTGCCATGGAAGAAGAACCATTGGATTCCATTATCTCTGATACCAGCCTAATGGTAAAGGGGAATTCCTCTGGAGATGGAAGCACTGGGGTTAGAGACCTCTCTGCAAGGGCACCATGACCAATTTCTCTCCTAGATGGGCCACGTAACTTTTTTGCCTCACCAACACAATATGGAGGAAAATTATAATGTACCATAAAACGTTTACTAAAATCCCCTGTTAAAGTCTCAATATGCTGCTCGTCCTGACTGGAACCCAGGGTCACCACGCCAAGGGCCTTGGTCTCGCCCCTGGCAAAAAGGGCTGATCCATGTGCCCTGGGCAAGAGTCCAATTTCAATGTTTATGTTTCTGATATCTGTAAGTTTCCTGCCATCAATTCTTGGCTTACCATTTTTTATCCACTCCCTAACTATCTTACTTTCTACTTTCTTTATATAGCCTGGGAGCTGTTTTAATTTTTCATTAAATAATTCTTCGTCAGTTGCATATCTTTCTTCAAGTTTTGTAATTATCTCTTCCTGGGCCTGCTTTAGGGCCATTTTTCTTTCAACCTTTGTAGGGATCCTAAGGGCATCTGAGAGGATTTTATATCCCACTTCTTCAATTGCCTGTATGAGTTCTGTATCTTCTTTCTTCTCCTCTACTTCTATTTTTGGCTTTCCAGCCTTATTTCTGAGTTCTTCCTGTAAATCTATAAATGACTGAATATGTTTATGCGCAAACTCTATTCCTTCCACAACTAATTCTTCAGAAACAAAGTCACCACTCCCTTCAACCATAACCACTGCGTCCTTTGTCCCTGCAACCACCAGATCAATCTTACTGTATTCTAACTCAACAGAAGAAGGATTTATAACGAAATTTCCATCTACATATGCCACACGCACACATCCAATAGGTCCAAGAAATGGAATCTGGGACAAATGAAGGGCACACGATGCACCATTTACAGCGAGTACATCAGGATCACAATTTGGATCAGCTGATAGTACAGTTGCAATTATCTGGACCTCTTGTCTGAAACCATCTGGAAAAAGTGGCCTAAGTGGCCTGTCAATAAGCCTGGATACTAAAGTCTCCCTCTCTGAAGGTCGTCCAATTTCACGTTTAAAATAACTACCAGGAATCCTTCCAGATGCATATGACATCTCTTGGTATTCAACTGTAAGTGGCATAAAATCTATTTCCCTATCCAAGGGCTGGGTTACAGCAGTTACAAGTACTACAGTATCACCACTTTGAACCCACACACTCCCGTGGGCTTGATTTGCTAATTTTCCTGTTTCTATTATGTACTCTCTGTTGTCTATCTCAGCACTTATCCTAATTCCACTAATCTCTCCCATACTCTCCTATCTCCTCATTTTAATAAAAATTTAGTTACTACTTATGAGAAGGCTAAGGGCTAAGTACTAAAAGCTAAGAATTTCTTAACGCTTAGCACTTAACTCTTAGCGCTTCTTTTCATAAATTTTTAGCAACCAATAAAATTTTTTTGCACACAAGGGTCAGAGGCTGTTAAATTCAATATGCCCCTGACCCATTTTATCATTTCCTCAAATTTAATCTCTGTATAAGCTCTTTATACCTGTTTACGTCCTTTTTACGCAGATAATTTAAAAGCTTTCTTCTCTGTCCAACGAGTTTAAGTAGTCCATTTCTCGAATGAAAATCGTGTTTATGAACCTTAAAATGCTCTGTTAAATAATTGATCCTTGCAGTAAGCAAAGCCACTTGGACCTCTGGTGAGCCTGTGTCTTTGTCGTGCAGTTTAAACTCGTCAATAATCTTTTTCTTTTCTTCAACTGAAAGTGCCACAGCAAACCTCCTTAATTAATTTAATTTTTTAAATTTTTACTCTCTTCCCCAAAGTCCCCTTAAAATCTTCCAATAAAGAGTTCCATCTATGAATCTGGTCTCCATCAGGGCCAAAGGACTTAGAGAATCGTCCAAAAAAAGATACCTCTTTCCCTCATCTTCAGGATATGCTCCTCTAATCTCGCCTACCCTTATCAAATTTCCATTTTTTATCTTCTTTGAGATATCTTCATCCACCCTAAGCTTTGGCCAGTGAGGCAGACTCTCAGATAGATCAATCACCTTTTCAAAGAAAAGGGACGGGGAATTTAAGAGCTCCTCCATTGACACACTGTGCTCAAGGCCATAAGGCTCTGCCCTCTCTCTAATTAAGGAGAATAGGACAGCGCCAACATTTAGCCGTTTCCCCAGGCTGTGGGCCAGGGAACGAACATATGTACCCTTGGAACACCTAATCCTAAACTCAATAAAAGGTAAATTTACGCCTAAAACCTCTACCTGGTCAATATAAATTTTCTTGATCCTTTTTGGGGGGCTTTCCCCTTGCCTTGCCAGGGAATGAAATGTCTTTCCTTTGTATTTTGCTGCTGAATAAGGGGGAACCTCTTGCTCTTTTAGATCTTGCCACTCATATACCGCCTTAACTATCTCCTCTTCTGTTAACCCAGTACACGACGATTCTTTTAAAACTTTTCCCGTGATATCATAAGTATCTGTCTCAATTCCCAGACGGATAACTCCTCTATAAACCTTATATCCATCCATTAAATAAGGGGCCAATTTGGTGGCCTTGCCTAGAAGAACAACTAAAACTCCAGATGCCATGGGGTCCAATGTCCCAGCATGTCCGATTTTTTTTTGCTTAAACTTCCTCTTTATCCGTTCAATACAAGCAGTTGAAGTTGGCCCTTTAGGTTTATTTAAAACTAGCACTCCATGACGCTGGGTCCTTTTTATTGAATTCATTATAATTTTACCTTAAAAAATTAGGAAAATCTTTATTATTTTCTCAAGCAATAAAACCAGCCACACATTTTATAAAGGCCTCTTCAGCCTCATCTAAGGGCAAATCTAGACTTCCACCTGCTGCATTTTTGTGGCCTCCACCATTTAATTCCATGGCTATTTTACTCACATCCACCTCACCCCATGACCGCATGCTCACCTTAACCTTGTCCTCATCTTCACGCAAAATAGCAGCTATTTTCACCCCCTTGATCTGTCTCAAATAATTAATTATCCCTTCTGCTTCTTCTGATGTTGTATTGGTCTTTTCAAATAACTGTCGTGAAATCTTTGTGAGTGCTAATTTTCCATCAAAATATAGCTTTGCATCTTGCATAGCAAGGCCATGTAGATGCACTTTATTTAACGTCCAATATCTTTGATATTTTCTGTTAAAGTCATCTAAATCAAAGCCATTCTCTAAAATTTCCATAACCACTTTTAAAGTGCTTGGACGTGTATTGCTAAAAGTAAAAGAACCTGTATCTGATACTATAGCTGTGTATAAACATTCATATGCATTATATGTAAACTCTACCCCTGTTTCTTTAAACAAATAAAAAACCATCTCCCCAACAGAAGACATAGTTGCATCTACCCAATTTATATCAGCAAAATTATCATTGGTGGGATGGTGATCTATATTTATACTTATCTTTATGCGGAGCCTGTCTATCTCCTTGCCAGCCCTATATTTATCCCCGCAATCTAAAAAAATAATGCAATCATATTCATTTTTTACTAATTTATGGACTACATAGTCTTTAATATTTAGATATGAAAATCTATCTGGAATTTCAGATACATTGTAAAGATGAACATCTTTACCCAATGTTTTAAGTAAATAAAACATACCCCCCATTGACCCAACAGCGTCTCCATCTGGATTCATATGAGAGGTAACCAAAAAGGTCTTGTTTTTATGTATGGCATCAATTATTTTTTTCTTTATATCCATTTTCTTTATTCGTTGTTCGTGATTAGTGATTTGTAATTCGTGAATCGTGATTGGTGATTCATAACTGGTGATTCGTGATTGGTGATTAGTGATTAGTGATTCAATTCACGAATCACGATTCACGAAGATTCACGATTCACTAGAACTCAATTTAAAGACTAAATATCTCCAATGATGTATCTACTATTTCCTCACTGGTTATTCTTTCTAAAAAATTTAACAAATTATCAGCTACTTTTTGGATTATTTTTCCACTATTTGAAACTATTGCAATACCAAACACAAGTCTATTCAAACTATCTTGTGACTCTATTTCTGCAATTGAAATATTAAATTTATTCTTGAGTTTTTGTTTTATACTATTTGCAATATTTCTCTTTTCCTTTAAGGAAAAAACACCGTGCAGATAAAATTCAACTCTTACACATCCAATCTGCATAATATTTGTCCAACATTATAGTTGATTATCCTTTAAAGAGTTCTCTTCTCTTCTACTTCTTCAAAGGCTTCTATTATATCACCAACTTTTATATCATTAAATTTCTCTATTCCAATACCGCATTCAAATCCCTTTGTTACTTCTTTCACATCGTCTTTAAATCTCTTTAATGACGCAATCTTACCAGTATACACCACTACTCCATCCCTGATGACTCTAACGGGTGCATTTCTCTGAACCTTTCCATCTATCACCATACACCCTGCAACTGTTCCAACCTTTGGAATATTAAAGGTCTCTTTGACCTCAGCCTGACCAAGGTACACCTCCTTTTTAATTGGCGCAAGCAAGCCACTTAAGGCCTCTTTAATATCATTTACAAGGTCGTAGATAACTGAATAGAACCTGATTTCAACTCCCTCTTTTTCTGCAAATTCCTTAACCTTGGCAGTTGGACGCACATTAAATCCAATTATAATGGCATTGGAGGCAGATGCCAATCTTACGTCGTTTTCATTGATGGCACCAGGTGCTCCATGAATTATTTTTACGCTCACTTCATCAGTAGAAAGCTTACCTAAAGCCTCGTTTATTGCCTCAAAGGACCCTTGAACATCTGTCTTTACAATGAGATTCAAATTCTTAATATTTTCTTCTTCTTTTGCCTTAAAGAAACTCTCAAGGGTGAGTTTTGTCTGTTTGGCAAGTTCTTTTTCCCTGTGTTTTTGACGCCTTGCCTCTGCAATCTTCTTTGCTACCTTATCATTTTCAACAACCACAAACTCCTCTCCAGCATTTGGCACCCCATCAAATCCCTGCACTTCAACAGGCATGGAAGGCCCAGCACTGTCTACTTTTTGACCCTTATCATTTATCAAGGATCTGACTTTTCCATAATTTAAACCACAGACAAAGCTATCCCCTGTCTTTAATGTGCCTTCTTTGATGAGAACCGTTCCAACAGGCCCTCTACCTTTATCCAGTCTGGATTCAATAATAAACCCTCTGGCCCTTTTATTTGGATTGGCCTTTAATTCTAAGACTTCTGCCTGAAGGAGTAACATCTCTAACAATTGATCAATACCAATTTTTTTCTTTGCAGAAATATTTACATAAATTGTGTCACCACCCCACTCTTCAGGTAAAAGCCCAAGTTCTGCGAGTTCTCTTTTTACCCTTTCTGGGTCAGCATTTTCTTTGTCAATCTTATTAATAGCTACAATAATAGGGACACCTGCAGCCTTTGCATGGTTTATTGCCTCTTTGGTCTGTTCCATCACACCATCATCAGCTGCAACTATTAAGATTACAATATCTGTGACCTGGGCTCCCCTTGCCCTCATTTCAGTAAATGCCTCATGACCAGGTGTATCTAAAAATACTACATACCCATCACCAACTTTTACATGATATGCTCCTATATGCTGGGTTATACCACCTGCCTCTCGTAGAGCCACGTCAGACTTTCTGATGGCATCCAATAGAGTAGTTTTACCATGGTCAACATGGCCCATTATTGTCACAACAGGAGGTCTGGGCTTCAAGTCTTCTGGTCTATCTTCTTCTTTTGGTAAAATAAAATCTTCTTCTGAAAATCCAACCTTTTCAACTTCATAATCAAATTCTGCAGCTACCAATGCAGCAGTGTCAAAATCAATTGACTGATTAATAGTGGCCATTACCCCAAGGTCCATAAGGCTCTTAATTATCTGCTGCGCCTTAACCCCCATCTGCTGGGCAAGGTCTGCTACCCTGATGGCCTCTTCTATTTTTATCTTCCTCTTGGCAGCCTTTATTGGCTGGGTAGTGATTTTTGGTGGTTCTTGTGGTTTTTCTTCTTTTTTCTTTTTCTTTGGTAACTTTCCACCTGTTTTATCGCCAACTTGGGCTTCCTTTTTCTTTTTCCAATCGACCTTTTTCTTCTTAGCTTCTTCCTCATAAATATTTGAAACATCTACAACCTTTTTGCCCTTTTTCTTTCGCCTCGCCCTCTCCCTCTTCTCAGGGATCACAGGCACATCAGGAGCTTTAAATTCTTGTTCCTTTTTAGACGCTTCACCTTCCTTGCCCTGCACATCTTCTTTTTTTGGTACAGTAATCACCCGTGCCTTTGGATACGGCCTTCTTTTTCTAAATTTTCTCCTGTCTTTAAATGACTTTTTCTTCTTTTTTTCTTCCTTTTTCTCTTTTACCTGTTCTTTTTCCAATTGGGGGGATTGGACTTTTTCTTCTACTTCCTTTAAACTATCCTCTTTTTCCGCCACATGTTCTTTAACTTCCTTTTTCTCTTCTGATTCAATTTCTTTTTCTTTAACCTCTTCTTCTACAACATGTCGTTCTTGCTCTTTTTCTTTTTGAACTTCAGCTTCTTTTACCTCTTTTTTTACCTCATGAGCTTCTTCCTTACGTTCTTGTTCTCTTTTTTTTGTAGGCCTTCTTCTTATAATAATTCCAGAGGCCACTTTCTTCTTTTGCACCCTGTCTTGCTGTTTTAGTTCTTTAAATTTCTCTTTTACATACTGGACTTGTTCATCTGTAAGTCCACTCATATGACTTTTTACTGGAATATTTTCTTCTCTCAAAAAGTGCAAAAGTTCTTTATTACTTATGCCTAATTCTTTTGATAATTCTCTAACACGCATTTTTGTGGCCATAATCCCCCCTTAAAACCACTTATCTCCTTCTCTCCAATCTATACTTAATCGAAGAAAACTTTTTATCTGCTTTTTTTCTACAACTTTCCTCTCTACAAATATAAAAGCCCCTTCCATCCAATTTCTTATCTTTATCTAAAATAAATTTACCGTTTAAATATACATATCTATCTAAAAGATACTTATATGTCTTTTTTCCACAAACAATACAGGTTCTCTCTGGTATAT
>NZ_JBMYBT010000150.1:0-7442 GCF_053993635.1 Desulfothermus sp.
GGGTATGTAACATAAACTGTATAAATCCCTTTAAGGCAAGAGGTATTAAAAGGGAGGAAGGAGTTAAGTAAGAGTAAAAAGCCAAGGTTACCCCCCATCAGGATAACCTTGGCACCCATACATTGAAAAACCTTAATTGTCAGATTAAATCGTGGCCAGGAAACATTAATTTATTGCGTATTCATTCTCACATAATACATATGATTATTTCTAACCACTACTAACATAACTGCTTTTTGAAGCCTGTATCTGATATATGCACGTATCAATTTGTTAATGGATGTTTGAGCAGTCCCTCCTATTTTATAGATCACATCACCAGGCTTAAGTCCAAGGGCTGAGGCTGGTGAATTAGGATACACATTGGTTACAAGAAGGTTTCCTTTATATTCTTTTCCCCAAAAACCCCATTTCTTTTTTATAAACTTAATCGCCTGTTTTTTGGTAAAATATACAGGTTTTAGAGAGGGGGTCTCATATAATTTGCCCATTCTAAAAAATTTTAATTTAATAACAGATTCAGAAGTAATATTTAATAAATACCTTACATAATCTTCTTTGTCTCGAATCTGTATTCCATTTATTGAAACTATCACATCTCCAGGTTTTATTCCTCCTTTATATGCAGGAAGCCCTTTAATCACTTCAGTAACCAAGAGCCCTTCAAGCCCTTTTAACCTGAGATAAGAGGCCACTCTTGGATCCACATTTTGCCCAAAAATTCCAAGCCATACAGGCTGCACTTTTCCATAATGGAGCAGTTCATAAATAACATTTTTTGCCTTATCTATAGGAATGGCAAATCCAATTCCCTCTGCCTTTGCGTAAATGGCAGTATTAATTCCAATTACTTCACCGAGTATATTTAAAAGAGGTCCGCCGCTGTTTCCTGGATTAATAGCTGCATCTGTCTGAATAAATCCAAAATAGGTTCCCTGCTTTGTCCTAATAGACCTATTTAAAGCAGACACAACACCAGTTGTCACTGTATGGCTAAAACCGTATGGATTTCCTATTGCGATCACTGTCTCTCCAACCATTAAATCTTTAGATGTCCCCATTTTTGCCTCGGGCAGTTTCCCTTTTCCTCTTAATTTTAAGAGAGCCACATCAAAATCAGGGTCACATCCAACTAAATCTGCCTTAAATTCTCTTCCATCAAGTAATTTTACCTTGATTTTTGAGGCACCCATAATCACATGGGCGTTTGTAAGAACCAATCTTTTTGTTCCATCAATTATTACCCCAGAACCTAAACTCTGTTCTAAAAATTTTTGTTTATATCCTGGGAAAATATCGCCAAAAAAAGGAGAAAAAAAATCATCTCCAAAAAAATCCCTAAAAGGATTAGAATATCTCTCAACTACCTTTGCTGCTTTAATATTTACCACTGCAGGAGCAGTCTTTTCCACTGCCTGAACAACCAGATTCCTTCTCAACTCAATTCCATTCTTCCCAAAGACATTTACTGAAAACAACAAAAAAAATAGAAACATAGATATAGTAACCTGTTTTTTCATTCTAAATACTCCTTAAGTTAAAAATAAAAAAAGCTCAGGATTTCTCCTGAGCTTAAAAGATTACCCTCTAAAATTCAATTTTTTATTTCACGAATCCATATATTTGCTCTAAGGTTTATCAACTTTGAGTGTCCGAGGCCAATTAAACCCCACTTTTATTCCTTAAAAGGTCATTGCCCTGAGTCGTCTTATTCTTTCTTCAATAGGTGGATGGGTGCTAAACAAACTTATCATAGACACACCTTTAAATGGATTTACAATAAACATGTGTGCGGTTGAGGGATTACCAACAGTCATTGGTATTCTGCTTGAATATGCTTCAAGCTTTTCCAGTGCGCTTGCAAGATAATGGGGATTTTCGCAAAGCTTTGCACCAGTTTCATCTGCTAGATATTCCCTTGATCTGGAGATCGCCAGTTGTATTAGCATTGCTGCAAATGGGGCTATAATCGCCAAAATAATGGCAACAAATGGATTTGAATCTTCATCATCGCTCCCCATACCAAATATTGCTGCCCATTTTACCATATCTGAAATAAACATTATTACGCCAGCTAGTGTAGCAGCTATTGTCTGTATCAATATGTCCCTGTTCTTGATATGGCCTATCTCATGGGCAAGAACCCCCATTAGCTCCTCTGGAGTGAGCAACTCCAAAATACCCCTTGTTACAGCAACAACACCACTCTTTGGCCCACGCCCTGTTGCAAAGGCATTTGGTTGTTCAGATGGTATAATGTAAATCTTTGGCTTAGGAATCCCCGCCCTTTTTGCCAGTTCTTCAACAATTTGATGGAGCTCTGGAGCCTCGTGATAATCAACTTCTTTTGCCCTGTACATTGCTAAAACAATTTTATCAGAAAACCAGTAAGATCCAACATTCATTAAAATGGCAAAGAAAAATGCAATATAGAGTCCTTGACTCCCACCAAGGGCCTTTCCAAAAAGTAAGATAAGGGCAGTTAAAACACCCAAAAAAATCCCTGTTTTTATTTGATTTTTCATATTTTTCCTCCTTTTATTTTTTTATTCCTCAAATTGTATTTGAATTTTTATTTCATCTGGTTTCACCTCTTTTTTAGGGAGCTTAATCATCAAAATTCCCATATCCATGGAAGCAGAAATAGCCTCTACATCAATATCCTTTGGAAGAGAGAACTTCCTTATAAAAGGGCCATACGACCTCTCTAAAATCATGTAAGAACATCTGGGAGTTTCTTTAATCAACCTTTTTATCCCACAAATAATAAGCTCTTCCCCTTTTAATTCAATTTGAATATCTGATTTTTCCACCCCTGGAACTTCCATCTGTATTACATAATATTTTTCTGTTTCATATACATCAGTTGCTGGTTCCCAGGTAGTAGATGCAGGCTCATTTTTGCTAGAAAATCTTCCAAAGGTCTGTTCCATAATCTTATCTGCCCTTTTTTTCATGTTCTGAATTTCAACAAATATATCCGAATACTTATACTTAAAAGAACCCATTTTTTTCTCCTGTTTTTTTATAGCTAATTGAATTAGTAATTAGTTTATACAAAAAGTCAACTCTTGCAAGCCAAGTTAACCTTTGACATAAACATATCTTAAAGGCTATATCTATTTTTTCAATTAACTACCTTACGGCTTAAGGAGAATGACCCATGCAAGAATTTCCAAGGATGAAAAGATTGCCCCCATATGTGTTTGCTACAGTAAATGAACTGAAGATGAAATTGAGAAGACAGGGAGAAGATATAATTGACTTGGGAATGGGGAACCCAGATATTCCTACTCCAAAACACATTGTAGATAAATTAGTTGAAGCAGCACAAAAACCAACAAATCACAGGTATTCTGCGTCTAGAGGGATTCCCAATTTAAGAAAGGCAATAGCAAATTGGTACAAGAGAAGATATAACGTGGATATTGATCCAGAAACCGAGGCAGTAGTGACAATTGGTGCCAAGGAAGGGCTATCCCACCTTGCCCTTGTAATGCTGAGCCCAGGAGAGGTAGTTTTTGTACCTGATCCAACCTATCCCATTCACACCTACAGTGCAATTATTGCGGGGGCTGATGTAAGGAGGATCCCCATATCACCAGAAAGGGACTTTTTTGAAGATCTTTTAACTGCCACGAAACAGACCTGGCCCCAGCCCAAACTCCTTATAATATCTTATCCACACAATCCCACAACAGTAGTTGTGGATCTAGACTTTTTTCAAAAAATAGTGGACTTTGCCAAGGAACACAACATCTTTGTAATCCATGACTTTGCCTATGCAGACCTTGCCTTTGATGGATATACGCCACCTAGTTTCCTACAGGCTAAAGGTGCTAAGGACGTTGGTGTGGAATTTTTCTCCATGTCAAAAAGTTATTCCATGGCTGGATGGAGAGTTGGATTTTGTTGTGGAAATAAACAAATGGTACATGCACTCACAAGGATTAAAAGTTATTTAGATTATGGAATATTTCAACCAATACAGATAGCATCCATTATTGCCTTAAATGGTGACCAGAGCTGTGTTGGAGAAATTGTTGACGAGTACAAGATCAGAAGGGACGCCTTAATTCAAGGGCTAAACAGGATTGGATGGCATACGCCATCACCTAAAGCAACCATGTTTGTATGGGCAAAAATCCCAGAACAGTTCCAACATATGGGTTCTGTTGAATTTTCAAAGCTCTTGCTCAATGAGTGTAAAGTAGCAGTTTCCCCTGGACTTGGGTTTGGTCACTTTGGGGATAATTATGTGCGTTTTGCCCTTGTTGAAAATAAACACCGAATAAATCAAGCTATTCGTGGACTTAAGAAAATATTTTAAGAGAGTACATTTTAAGGGAGAAACGATGGAAAAAAACTCTATAAACATTGGAATAGCGGGATTTGGAACAGTTGCAACTGGCCTGACAAAATTAATTTTAGGTAACAGTGAAATTATTTACAGAAGACTTGGGAAAAAAATAAAAATAAAGACAATTTTAGTTAAAGATATTAACAAAAAAAGGGATTTCTTGCCACCTGAGAGCGTTAAATTTACAGACAAAATAGATGATATAGTAAATGATCCAGAAATTGAGATAGTAGTTGAATTAATTGGTGGTACAACAGTGGCAAGAGAGCTTATTAAAAAATCCATTTTGGCCAAAAAACACGTTGTCACAGCCAACAAGGCGGTGCTTGCAGAATATGGCAATGAACTATTTCAACTGGCAAGGTTGCAAAATACAGCCCTGTATTTTGAGGCAAGTGTTGGAGGCGGTATTCCAATTATTCAAACTTTAAAGGAAAATCTCTCTGGAAACCAGATCATTTCATTAACTGGAATTTTAAATGGAACTGCAAATTTTATCTTATCTAAAATGTCTCAAGAAAAGCTCCCTTTTGAACAAGCCCTAAAGATTGCACAGGATAAAGGATATGCAGAAGCAGACCCAACTCTAGATATCGAGGGGATTGATGCTGCCCATAAGCTCATAATCTTAATCATGTTGGCGTATGGGAAAAACTATCCCTTAGATAAGCTCACCATTGAGGGAATTTCAAAAACAGATCCCTATGACATAAAAATGGCTGAAGAATTTGGATACACAATAAAATTAATTGCAAAGGTAAAGGACAGAGGTGGAAATTTACAGGCTGGTGTATATCCAGTGCTTATACCTAAAAAACACATACTGGCCAAGGTTGATGGTCCTTTTAATGCGATTTTAATAGAAGGTAATGGCGTTGGACCAATAATGTTATATGGTCAAGGTGCAGGGGATCTTCCAACTGGAAGTGCAGTTCTCTCTGATATTATGTCAATCATTAGGTCTACCTCATACAATAATACTGGATTCTATAGTGATAACATAGATGAGGCTTCAATCTTGGAAGACAAATATACTTCCTGCTGCCACTATTTTAGATTCCAGGTAGAAGATAGACCAGGTGTCCTTGCAATTTTAGCAGGTATTATGGGAGAAAGGAACATAAGCATTGCCCAGGTTGTTCAAAGGCAGGAGAAAATAGGTAAATACGTCCCTGTTGTATTCCTAACCCACAGGGCTCAAATAAAAAATATCAAGGATGCAATAGAAGAGATTGATAAACTATCTTTTGTAATGCCAGGGACAAAACACTATAGAATTCTGAATTAAAAATGGGTAAATATCTGTTAATTGGAATTGGCGGACTTTTAGGTGCTATTTTAAGATATATAGTAAGTGGTATAATTCCAGTAAAATTTGGTATCCCTACAGGAACACTTACTGTTAATCTTATAGGAAGCTTTGTTCTAGGATTTTTAATGTATACATCTATATTTGGTCATATTCCACCAGAAACTAAAATTTTATTTGGAACTGGATTTTGTGGTGCATTTACCACATTTTCTACTTTTTCATTTGAAACATTTGCTTTAATTGAAGAAGGATTAATAATTAAGGCCTTCTTAAATGTTTTTATAAATGTAATGGGATGTCTTGTGCTTATTTATTTAGGAAGGACTCTTGCCCTAACATTATATAGATAAAAACTAAAAAATGAAAATGATAAAAGCAAAACTCATAAAAATTTATGTAAAAGAGGGTGATAGATATAAAGGTAAGCCTATATATAAATACATCTTGAATTTCCTTCAATCAAAAGATATATCAGGAGCTACTGTTTACAAAGGAATATGTGGATATGGTGTGAGGGGAGTTTCAGAATTTGACATATTTAGACTTTCAATGGATTTACCACTTGTAATTGAATGCATTGATACAGAGGAAAAAATAGAATCTGTATTACCAGAATTATATGATATTATAAAGGAAAATGGATTGATAATAATTGGAGATTGCCTTGTACATAAAGGGAAAAAAGAATCATAACGAGATTTGGAGTTAAAAATGAAATTGGCCTTTTTAATAGCAGATGGTATGGGAGACTATTCATTAAAAGAATTAGATGGAAGAACTCCTTTGGAAGTAGCCAATACCCCAAACATGGATAAGCTCGCAAAAACTGGAAAAATTGGACTTTGCAGGACTATTCCCGAAGGTATGGAGCCAGGCTCTGACATAGCCAACATGGCGATATTGGGCTTTGACCCTTCAGTCTATCACACAGGAAGAGGTCCAATAGAAGCAGCAGCACTTAAGGCCCCTGTAGATGAGAATGACATAATCTTTAGGATGAATCTTGTTACAGTATCAGAATTCTCAGAACATGGGATAATGATTGATTATAGTGCCGCTCATATAACAGATAAAGAGGCAAAAAATATAATATCTTTTTTAAAAGAAAATTTAGAAGATGAAGCCTGGAAGATAATACCAGGCTTTCAATATCGCCACTTGCTTATAAGAAAAAATGGAAAAAACACTTCTCTTGAAAAAGCAAAGATAAATCCACCTCACGATATCCTTGATCAATCAATAAGAAATGACTTTTTTAGATTTAAAAATAACGAACCATTATTTGATATTATACTTCGGGCCAATAAAATATTAAAAGAGAACTTTCCCGAATCCAAGGCAAATTGTATATGGCCATGGGGACAGGGTAAAAAATTGGAACTACCTGATTTTACAAGAACATATGGTCTTAAAGGGGCAGTAATATCTGCAGTGGATTTAATAAAAGGCCTGGGATATGCTTCTAATATGGAAGTAATTGACGTGGAAGGGGCAACTGGATTAGTTGATACCAATTATAAGGGTAAGGCAGAGGCCGCAATAGAATTTCTTAAACAAAAGGATTTTGTATTTGTACATCTAGAAGGCCCTGATGAATGTGGGCATGCTGGAGATATTAAATCCAAAATAAAGGCCATAGAGAAATTTGATAAATACATTGTTGGACCAATATGCAATTTTCTGGAAGCTAAAAAAGGGGCATGTCTAATTTGTTGCGACCATTTAACTCCAGTATATAAACGCACCCATGTATCTGATCCTGTGCCAATA